>NZ_JBFARL010000043.1:0-46546 GCF_040674655.1 Actinomadura sp. NPDC049753
GGCGCCCCTCGCCGCGCCGACACCACCGCCGGCGCCTCCGCGGTCGCCATGGGCGCCGAACGCCCTCCCGCCCCAGACGCGCGAGACCGTCCTCCCCCAGGAGGGTCCGCGCCCCGCCCCGGAGGCCGCATGGCCCCCGGCCTCGGCGCCCCGGGCGGGCGACCGGCCCGCGAGCGGCTCCTCCACGTCGCCGCACACCTCACCGCACACAGCGCCGCACGGGGGCCCGCACCAGACCACCTGGGACCAGCCGCACCACGGCCCGCGCCGCGGCCTGATCGTGGTGGGCGGGATCGTGCTCGTCGGCGGGCTGTCCCTCGGCATCGGGGCGCTCGCGCTGTCGGGGGGCGGCGACGACAAGGGCGGGACCGCCGCCACGTCGCCGCCGCCCTCCCAGACCGCCCCGCAGGGGCAGACCACCCACACCGCGCCTCAGCCGATCCCGGCCTCGCAGCTCGCGGCGACCCGTCCGCGCAAGGTGGTCGCGCGGCAGGTCGGCCGGACGGCGGCGCTGCTCTGGACGCTGCCGCCCGCCGCGCGCGGGCTGCCGCTGCTCGTCCAGCAGCAGCCCGCCGGGACCCAGCCGATCGTGTCGGTGAGGGCCGGCTCGCAGTCGGCGACCATGCCGGGCCTGCGGCCGAACACGGCGCACTGCTTCAAGGTCGGCGCGGTGCTGCGCCTCAACCAGGGCCAGGCGCCGGACGTGGCGTGGTCGGCGCCCGCCTGCGTCGGCAAGGCCAAGAAGCGCACCAAGCCGTAGCTCTCGCGGAGGGTCCGCGGGTCAGGGCGCGCACGTCCAGACCGCGGGCCCCGCGAGGCTCCTCCAGTCGCCCGGCGTGTTGACCAGGTACCCGATGACGTAGCCGGTCTTGCCGCTCCACGTGATGTTGGCGTACATGTCGCCGGCGAGGCTGGCGTCCCTGGGGTGCCTGTAGTAGACGCCCTTCTTCTGGCAGTTCACGACGACGAGTTCGCCGTTGTTGTCGGTCATGGTGGCGACGGTCGTGCCGTTGTTGGCGTCGGCGGTGGCCCGGATGTAGGCGTTGGAGTTCCCGTTGCGCTCCACCGGGTACCTGGCCGCCGGCCCGGTGAGACTGGCGTCGAGCGTCGCGGCGGCGCCCGTGCCCGCGTCGTTCACGGCGGCGACGGTGAAGGTGTAGGGCCCGTTCGTCCACACCTCCCCGAGCGTCGCGGTCATGGCCGAGCCCGTGGCCGCGGGCACCGTCCGGGCCCCCTTGACCGGGCCGTCCCAGCCGATCCGGTAGGCGGACGCGCCGGGCGGGGCCGTCCAGGAGACCTTCGTCCCGGACGAGGTGGCCTGCGCCTTGAGGCCCGTCGGCGCGCCGGGCGTCACGCACGGGCGGGCGGGGTCGCTGGGCGCCGACACCTGCTCCCGGATGCGTCCGCGGCCGTCCCGGTAGCGGACGGCGACGCGGAAGCGGTACTCGCGGGCGCAGTCGCCGCCGGTGACCGTGAACGTGAAGGGCCCCGCGCCCGGCGCGATCGCGGCCGGGCTCGCCGCGAGGCCGGGCGGGACGTCCTTCAGCGCGTACCCGATGATCCCCTCGCCGTCCGAGGGCTGGAAGTCGATCCGCATCGTGCCCGCCCCGGGCGTGACCGACACGTTGAGCGGCGCGGCGGGCGGCGCGCCGGGACGCGGGCGGCGGGGGTCCTGCGGTGCGGTCCGCGGCGGCTGCGGCGCGCCGCCGCCGCCGGGCTGCGGGATGGCGCGGCGCGCCGGGCCGCCCGGCACCCTGTCCCGGTACTTGTCGATGCCCTTGCGGCCGCCCTGCCCGTCGATCACGACGGCGCGCGGGCCGGACGGGTCGTTCGCCCACAGCAGGCCGTCGCGGACGAAGACGTCCAGCCTGGCGGGCCGCCCGCTGACCGGGACCGGCGTCTCGAAGCGGTTGCCCGCCGAGTCGTACACGAGCAGCGCCCCGGCCGTCTCGTCGGGGATGTAGACCTTGGGCCCGAGCATCTGCGGCGGCCGGTACCGGTGCCTCGGCATGGCGAGCCGCGTGCTGGAGTACCGCCCGGTGTCGGTGTCCACGGTCACCAGCGACCCGGCTCCGGGCACCAGCAGCGGGACGGTCTTGCCCTCGGTGGCGGGCGGGGCGAGCACGCCGCCGCGGCCCGCCTGCCTGACGGTGGCGGGCAGCCCGACCGTCAGGCGCGTCCCCGACGGCTTGACGACGGTGGCGGTGGCGTTCGTGGAGTTCACGACGACCGGGTCGCCCGCGGCCATGGTGAGCGCGAGGTCGTCCCCCGGCCCGCCGACGCGGACCGGCGGCTGCGAGCGGCCGTCCTTGAACGCCGTGACCTGCCCGTCCTTCGCCACGGGCACCCACAGTGCGCCGCGCGCGTCGATGCCCGCCTGCCCGAGGACGGGCGGGAGCGTCGCGGGCGCGCCGACCGGCGTCAGGCCGACCGGGTCGATCTGCTGGACGACGCCCTTGACGGAGTCGACCGTGTAGGCCTTCCCGGCGCCCGCGAGGACCTGGAGGCCGCGGCCGAGGGGGCGGCTCGCGCCGACGTCCAGCTGGGAGGGGTCGAGCCGGCTGACGACGCCGGTGTCCTGGTCGACGATCAGGACGGTGGCGCCGTCCTGGACGATCCTGATGTCGTGGCCGCGCATCTGCGGGGGCACGCCGGTCTTGCCGTCCACCTTGGCCGCGGGCCCGTTGACGTGCACGACGAGGCCCTTGTCCCGCGCGGTGAGCCAGGCGCCGACATCGGCGATCCGGTACTTGGCGCTCGCGACGCCCACCCCGTAGACGACGGCGGCGATGACGAGCACGCCGGTGAGCCCGACGGCCACCTGCCCCGTCAGCCGATCACGTCGGAAGAAAACGCCCAGGCCCGCCATGTCCTGAAATCCCCCACCCATTTCGCAGGGGACACCGTAGCCGCTCGCGTCCCCTCGGCGCCGGTGTTCCCGCGAAACGGCGGCGCTCAGCCTCCGCCGATGGCGGCGCCGTACTCCGCGGCGGTGATGTTGCGCCCGGACACGACCACCACCAGGCGCCCGGCGGCCTCGACCTTGCCGGCCATGACGGCGGCGACCGCCGCGCCGCCCGCGCCCTCGGCGACGAGGCCGTGCTCGTGGAACAGCAGGCGCAGCGCCGCGCGGATCTCGTCGTCGGTCACCGACGTCAGCTCGGCGGTGTCCCCGATGACCCCGGGGGTGACGCAGCCGGGTTCGAGGTTGCCGGGCAGGCCGTCGGCGAACGTGTCGCCGACCTCGACCCGGGTGACCCGCCCGGCCGCCACCGACGCCGAGACGCCGCGCGACACCGCCGACTCCACGCCCACGACCCGCACGTCGCCGCGCTCGCGCGCCCACAGGCACAGGCCGGCGACGAGCCCCCCGCCGCCGACGGGCGCGACGACCGTGAGGGGGCCGTCCGCCTGCGCGTCGAGTTCGCGCCCGATGGTGCCCTGCCCCGCGATGACCGCCGGGTCGTTGTAGGGCGAGACGTAGCGGCCGGGCAGCGTCATCGCGTGCGCCTCGGCCTCGTCGTAGGTCGTCCCGTGCTGGACGAGGCGCACCGGGAACGCGCGGATCCTGTCGACCTTGACCTGCGACGCGCGGGTCGAGACCACCACGGTGACGTCCGCGCCCGCCCTCGCGGCGGCGTACCCCATGCCGAGGCCGTGGTTGCCCGCGCTCGCCGTGACGGCCGGCTCCCCGGCGGGGAGCGCGGCGACGGCCGCGAGCGCGCCCCGCACCTTGAACGCGCCGACCGGCTGGAACGTCTCCAGCTTCAGCAGCGCGCCCGGCGCCACGCCCGACGGGACCAGCGGCGTGGGGGCGAGCTCGGCGGACACGGCGCGCCAGGCGCGGTCCAGGTCGTCCGGGCCGGGCGGCCGGACGGGGCGCACCGTCATGCCGGCTCCTCCGGCGGCCCGTCCAGCCGCTCGTGGAGGCGCTCGCGGATCTCCTCGGGGGTGTAGGAGCGGCGGCGGCGCTCGGCGCGCACGATCACGGCCCCGGTCGCGGCGACCCCGAGGAACCCCGCGACGCCCAGTGCCTTCCAGAGATTCGATGCCTTCACCAGGCCGGACCCTCGCAACGTGCGCATACGGCTACCGTAGCGACCATGCCGGGCACGAGCATCTCCCTCGCCGAGGCCGCCGAACTGACCCGCACCGGGGACGTGTGGCTGTTCCGCGGCCGGACGGTCGCCGACCGCGCCATCCAGATGACCACCAACAGCCCCGTCAACCACGTCGGCATGGCGGTGGTGATCGACGACCTGCCCCCGCTGATGTGGCACGCCGAGCTCGGCCGCTCGCTGCGGGACATGTGGACCGGCGGGCACCACCGCGGCGCGCAGCTGCACGACCTGCGGGACGCGGTGCTGGCCTGGGGGAACCGCTACGGGCAGCGGGCCTGGCTGCGGCAGCTCGACCCGCCGCCGACCCGGGCGATGGAGGACGCGGCGCTGCGCGCGGTGGCGCGGCTGGACGGCACGCCGTTCCCCTCGACGTCGAAGCTGGCGACGCGGTGGCTGCGCGGGCGGGTGCCGATCCGGCGGCCGGCCGAGCGGGACGCGAACCTGGAGACGGCGTTCTGCGCGGAGATCGTCGCGGTGACGTACCAGTCCATGGGGCTGCTGCCGAAGGGGCGCCGCCCGAACTGGTTCGACCCGGGCCGGTTCTGGAGCGGGGACGACCTGGAGCTGGAGACGGGCGCCGTGCTCGGCGGCGAGATCGCGGTCAGCGTCCCCGCGTCCTGACGGCCCGGCGGTCCCGCAGCGACCGCGGGTGCAGGCGGCGCCGGAACCGGCGCAGCCGCCCGGCCCTGGCGGTGACGAGGCGGCCGAGCTCGTCGGTGTGCCGCCACGCGCGGTCGGCGGCGCCGGGGTCCGGCTGGGACGCGGCGAACCGGCTGCGGTTGACCAGGTCGGCGAGCGGCCCGAGGTGGCCGTGGGCGTCGTCGCCGACGGCGGACGCCCCGAAGCGGGCGACCTCGTGCGCGGTCAGCGTCCGGGCCGTGGACAGGCCGACGTCGGCGAGGTGGTCGAGCGCCTGGTGCCACGCGCCGGTGATGCGGGCGGCGGGCGGCCCGGCCCTCCGGCGCCGCTTCCGCAGGGCGGGGGCGAGGAGGACGGCGCCCAGGTAGCCGACGGCGAGCGCCCCCGCCGCGAGCGCGGCGAACACCCACCACGGCGCGGGACCGCCCTCCGAGGCGGCCGGCTTCCGCGGACCCTTCTGCGTCGTGTCGCCCGGCCCCTGGCCGCGCTGCTGGGAGGCCGCGTTCTTCTGGGCCTGCTCCAGCTTCTGCTCGGTCTCGCCCGCCGCGACGGAGTCGTTCTTCTTGGAGCGGCGCGCGCTGTCGGGCAGCGGGTTGAACCGGATCCAGCCGAGCCGGTCGAACTTGATCTCCGGCCACACCATCACGTCCCCGGACCGGACCTGGACGGTGTCGCCCGCGCGGTCGCCGCCGTCGAAGCCCACCGTGACGCGGGACGGCAGGCCGATCGTCCGGGCGAGCAGGGCGTAGGCGGTCGCGAAGTGCTCGGGCGTGCCGCGCCTGCCCTCGCCGAGGAAGTAGTCGAGCTGCCGGTAGCTGTGCCCGGGCGGGGCGGTGACGTCGTACCTGGCGTACCGCTTGAGGTACTCGGCGAGCATCGCGGCCTTCTGGATGGGCGACACGGCGCCCCGCGTCGCGGCCTGGGCGAACCTGCGGAACTCGGCGATCTGGACGGGCGGCTCCTTCGCGCCCGGCCCCCACGGCAGCTCCCGCGCCGCCCTGGCCTCGGCGTCGCCGGCGACCTCGGCCCCGGCGAGGTCGTCGGCCGTCCACTCGGGGACGACGGAGTCGACGCGGTAGGTCTGGCCGGGGCGCAGCGGCTGCGCGGCGGCCAGCGCGCCGCTGCCGGGGTCGACGACGACGGGGAGCCCGGTGACCTCCCGCGGCCGGTCGGCGGCGGGCACCCACACGCCCGGCAGGTCGCGGATGGTGATGCGCTGCGCGACCTCGTGCTCGCGGTCCGGCTCCGGCCCCTGCGGCACGCGGCTCCCGGTGGGGACGAAGCGGGCCGTGGACGACCAGGTCACCCCGTCGAACCGGTCCAGGACGGCGAGCCGCTCGATCTCGCCCCGCTTCGCCTGGACGGTGAACATCACCTGGTCGGGGCTGAGCAGCCAGCCGCCGACGCGGTCCAGCGGGCTGACGCCGTCGCGCTGCTGCGGCGGCGGCGCCTGCACCTGCTCGCGCGGGTCGTAGGGGTCCGCGCTGACCGGGACGACGGGACCGGCGGCGAACGCCAGCGCCCCGAGGACGGCCGCGGCGGGGACGCCGATCAGCAGGGGCCGCCACGCGACGCCCGAGCCCGGCCCGTCCGCGCGGACGAGGACCAGCACGGCGATGAGCACGACGGTCGCGGCGGCGAGCGGCAGGTTGGATCCCGGGCCGTCCACCCCGAGCAGCAGCGCGACCGCCCAGACGCCGAGCGCGGGCACGCAGGGCAGGGCGCGCAGCGAGGTGCGCAGCGCCAGCTCCGCCGCAGCGAACGCCGCCAGCCACACCACCACGTGGACCAGGACGAGGTACTCCGGCTTCGCGGGGGCGGGCAGCAGCGTGGTCAGGATCGACTTCCACGCGCCGAGCACCCCCTCGCGCAGCGTCTGCGGCAGCGTCCCGTCCCCGAGGGCGGGACGCAGGACGGTCGCCGAGACCGTCGCCGCCCAGGCGAGGACGGTCAGCACCAGCGAGATCCACAGCGGCCAGGGGCCCTTGTCCTTGCGCGGCCCCGACAGCAGCCCGCACAGCAGCGTCGGCGCCGCCGCCGCGACGGCGGCGACGGGCACGACCGGCCCGAGCCCGAAGACCCGCTGGAACGCCAGACCGGCGACGGCGACCAGGCAGGCCGTCACGGCGATCGACGCGTACCGCGTCACCGGGCGCTCCCCAGCCGGTGCCACGCCTCCGCCAGCCCCTCCAGGTCGGCGAAGTCGACGAGCTGGACGCCGGGCGGCACCGACGCGGGAGCCTTCGGGCGGACCCGCAGCACGACGATCCGGTCGAACCGGCTGCGGACGGCCGCGATGCGCCCGAGCTCGGCGGCGTCCGGGGTGATGACGACGAGCGACCCGCCCGGGCGCACGCGGCGCACCGCGTCCACGACCGGGCGCGCCCCCTCACGCGTGCGGACGGAGGTGAGCCGGTCGAGGAGGACCTCCACGTCGTCCGGCCCGCCCCGCGTGTCGGCCACCTGACCGTCGCCGGCGAGGATCCGGACGGGGAAGCTCGCCGACGCCGCCCCGGCCGCGACCGACGCGGCGGCGTCCACGGCGAGCTCGAAGTCGTCGGGTTCGGACCACGAGCCGGGGCGCGCCTCCAGCACGACCGTCGTCGTGGGCAGGCTGGCGTCCACGAGCTGGCGGACCATCAGCGTCCCGGTGCGCGCCGACGACTTCCAGTGGATGTGGCGCAGCTCGTCCCCGATCACGTACTCGCGCAGCGCGTGGAACGTCGCCGTCCCCGCCGGGGACCTGTCGCTGGTCGGGCCCTCCAGGTGGTAGGCGCGCCCGGACGGCAGCAGCGACAGCCGCACCGTCCTCGGCCGGACGAGCAGGACCCGCGGCGTCCCGTACTCGCGCACCCGGCGCGCCAGCCGGAGGGGGTCGGCGCGCACCAGCCGCAGCGGCCCCACCGGGATCTCGCCGCGCCGGGACGTCGGCAGCCGGTAGGTCACGGTGCGCCCGCCGCCCGGGCGCAGCCGCGGGATGTCGACCGCGACAGGCGTGGAGCCCGCCGCGTCCTCGGCGCTGAGCCCGCGCACGCCGCGCCCCTTGTTCGTCACGTGCAGGACCCCGACGGCGGGCTCGCCGCGCGCCACCCGCGCCGGCGCGATCTCCCTGGCGACCTCCAGCTTCGGGCGCGGCAGCGTCCACAGCGCCGCCGCCCCCACCGCGGCCAGGCCCGCGACGGCCAGCACGGCGGGCTCGGGATAGCCGAGCCACCAGCCCGCCGCGTACAGCAGGACCGAACCGGCCGCCGTCCCCCATCCGAGCGGCGTCAGCACGTCACACCCCGGCGGCCTGCGGCGTCGGCACGTCGCCCAGCGCCTCGGCGACCACGTCGGCGCCCGAGCGCCCGCGCAGCTCGGCCTCCGGCGTGACGATCAGCCGGTGCGCGATGACGGGGACCGCGAGCGCCTTGACGTCCTCGGGAACGATGTAGGAGCGGCCGGCCGCCGCCGCCCGCACCCGCGCGGCGCGCAGCAGCGCGATCCCGGCCCGCGGGCTCGCGCCGAGCCGCAGGTCCGGGTGCTCGCGGGTGACCGCGACGACGCGCACGAGGTAGTCGTACAGCGGCGGCGCGACGTGCAGCCGCTGCGCGAACTCGATCATCCGGGCGAGGTCCTCGCGGCTCAGCACCGGCGGCATCTGGTCGAGCACCGCGCCGGTCGGGGCGCCGGCGAGCAGCGCCACCTCGGCCTGGTGGTCGGGGTAGCCCATCGAGATGCGCATCAGGAACCGGTCGAGCTGCGCCTCCGGCAGCGGGTAGGTGCCGTCCATGTCGACGGGGTTCTGCGTGGCGATCACCATGAACGGGCGCGGCACCGGATGCGGGACGCCCTCGACGGTGACCCGGCGCTCCTCCATGACCTCCAGCAGCGCGGACTGCGTCTTGGGCGAGCCGCGGTTGATCTCGTCCGCCACGGCCAGGTTCGCGAAGATCGGTCCGGGGTGGAACTCGAACTCGCCCGCCCCCTGGTTGAAGATCGACACGCCGGTGATGTCGCTGGGCAGCAGGTCGGGCGTGAACTGGATGCGCGCCCACTTGGCCTCGACGGACGCCGCGATCGCCCGCGCCAGCGTCGTCTTGCCGACGCCCGGGACGTCCTCGACCAGCAGGTGCCCCTCGGCCAGCAGGCAGGTGAGCGCCAGCTCGACCTTCTCCCGCTTGCCGCGCACGACCCGCTCGATGTTGCCCGCCAGCGCCGCGAACATCTGCGCGAACCGCCCGGCCAGCGCGTCCGCGTCCACCGCCGCGGTCGTCCCGGGGTTCTCGGTCATCAGGTGCACTCCCACAGTGACGAAGAGAACGTCCCCGAGTTCGAGCCGGGGGTGTTCACGTACAGATCGCTGACCCAGCGCGTCCGGCCCTCGTACTCGATCTTGTCCCAGACGTTGCTGACGAGGCTGGGGTTGTTCTCGTCCCGGACCAGGTCGGATCTCTGCTGGCAGTACACCGTCACCTGGCCGGTGAAGCCCTTGGGGAACTGGCCGTCGCGCGGCGTGCCGGTGCCCGGACCGGTGTGCAGCCACGTGTTGGTGTTGTCGTTGTTGTGGCCGGAGTAGGGCTGGGCGTGCGCGTCCGGGTTGAGATCCGCCGACGCGCTCACCGCCGTGGACGATCCGGCGCCGTTGCGGGCGGTCACCTTCAGCGTGTACGTCCTCGCGTTGGCGAGGTTCCTGACCTGGTGCGAGGTGGCCTTGGTCGAGGCCGATCCGCCGTTCCAGGCGATGTCGTAGGTGACGTCGAAGCCGGACGAGGCGGCCCATCTGAGGTCCGCTCCGTGGTTCACGGGGGTCGCTCTGAGGCCGGTCGGCGGGCCGGGGGCGGTGCAGGCGGTGGCGGCGACCTCGCCGGACTCGCTGTAGGCGGGCTTGCCGTCCTTCCCCTTGTACTCGGCCGCCACCTTGTAGGCGTGGGTGGTCGTGTCGCAGGTCAGGCCGCCGACGGAGAACGTCCCGCCCTGGACGGCCCCGGCGAATCGCGCCGGCCTCGCGCCCGCGACCGGCTTGCCGTTCTGGCCGAGCAGGACGAACCGCGTCACCGGGTAGACGCCCTGCGGCTGTACGGCCGCCGTGAACCGGACCTTGATCGAGCCGTTGTCACCGGACGCCGCGGGCGTGGGCGGGTCGGGCGCGGTGGGGTCCTTCTTCACCGGCGGCCTGGCGGGCCTGCTCGGCGGCGTGGCCGTGCGGGTGCCGCCGTTGCCCGCACCGCCGCCGTTGCGGTTGCCCTGGCCGCCTCCCGGGTTGGCCTGGACGGGCAGCGGGCGCCGCGCGCTGCCGGGGACCTTGTCGTCGTACTTCTCGATGCGCTTGACGCCGCCGTCCGGGCCGAAGGCGAGGGCGGTGGGGCCGTCGGGGTCGTTCACCCACAGCATGTGGTCGCGGACGAGCATCTCGATCGTGCCGCCGGGCCGCGCGGCCGCGACGGGCCGCTCCCAGGCGTTGCGCTCGGTGTTGAAGACCAGCAGCCGGCCGGACGTCCGGTCGGGCAGGTAGACGCGCCGCCCGAGGACGTGCGGGGGCTCGAAGGCGTGGTCCGGCACGCGCAGGGCCACCGAGTCGACCCGCCCGACGCCCGTGTCCAGCAGGTAGAGGGAGCCGCCCGCGCCGAGCATCGGGACGATCTGCCCGTCGGCGACCGCCGGGACCTTGACCCCGTCCGCGGCACGCGCGACGGGCGCGGGCAGGTTGACGCGCTGCGTGCCCTCGGGGCGGACGATCAGCGCCGTGGCGGACGTGCTGTCGGTGATCACGGGCCGTCCGGCGGCGATCGTCAGCGCGAGGCGGTCGCCGGCCTTGCCCGCCGCGACGGGCTCGCCCTGGCGGCCCGACCTGAACGGGACCACGCGGCCCGTCTGCGGGACGGGCACCCACAGCGCGCCGTCGGCGTCGATGCCCGCCTGCCCGAGCGGCGCGGTGAGGGTCGCGGGGCTGCCGACCGGCGCCAGGGTCACCGGGTCGATCTGCTGGACGGCGCCCTTGAGGAGGTCGACGGTGTAGGCGGCGCCGGCGCCGGAGAGCACCTGCATGCCCGGCCCGCCGGCCTGCCGGCTTTTGGTGATCTTGAGTTGGGAGGGGTCGATCCGGCTGACGACGCCGGTCTCCTCGTCGACCAGCAGCACCGTGGCGCCGTCCTGGACGATCCTGATGCGGTGGCCGCGCATCTGCGGCACCACCGGGGTCTTGCCGTCGACCTTGCCGGCCAGCCCGTTGGCGTGCACGACCAGGCCCTTGCCGCTCGCGCTCAGCCAGGCCCCCACGTCCGAGAGCCGGTACCGCGCGCTGGCCGTGCCCACGCCGTAGACGAGCGCGCCCACGGCGAGCACGCCGACCAGTCCGGCGGCGAGCTGGCCCGTCAGCCTGTCACGCCGGAAGAATCGGAAATGACCGCGCGGGCCGGTGGTCCGCGCGGAGGATCGGTCCCCGTTCAATCCCCGTTCACCCTCTCGGCGCGCCGGGAGCAGGGAGCCGCTGACCCGGGGCGCGAAGGCACCTTAACGGCAATACGGGGCGCTCCGGAATGGGTTTGCGGAGATCGGCCTGGTAGATCGATGCCGGTCCGGCGGATTACGGGCGATCCGTCATGACATCGAGCAGATGTGGGGCGGGATTGTGGCTTGCCCCGTCCGTCGGCCTGAGATCCGAACGCGAACGTTATCCGGGACGTCCTAATGTTGGGCATCGCGACGACGACTCCGAGGTGGACGTGGAAAACGTGAGCATCGCCGACCTGTGGCACCGGGTGACGGGAACGCAGCCGGATCCGCCGTGGTGGCTGGTGGCCCTTGTCGGCCTCGTGGCGCTCGCCTCGGTGGTGCACGGCCCGACCTGGCGGATGGCGCGCAACACCGTCACGATCGCGCACGAGGGCGGGCACGCGCTGGTCGCGCTGCTCACCGGCCGCAAGCTGGACGGCATCAAGCTGCACTCCGACACCTCGGGCGTGACCGTGTCGCGCGGCAAGCCGCACGGCCCCGGCATGATCTTCACGGCGATGGCGGGGTACGTCACGCCGCCGCTGCTCGGCCTGCTGTTCGCGCTGCTGCTGGAGGACGGCCGCATCACGCTGATGCTGTGGTTCACCCTGGCCCTGCTCGCCGCGATGCTCATCATGATCCGCAACGCCTACGGGGCGCTCTCGGTGATCGTCACGGGCGCGATGGTCTTCGCGGTGTCGTGGCTGGGCAGCGCCACGGTGCAGGCCGGGTTCGCCTACCTGGCCGCCTGGTTCCTGCTGCTGGCCGGCACCCGCCCGGTGATCGAGCTGCAGCGCATGCGGGCCCGGCACATGGCGCCGAGCTCCGACGCCGACCAGCTCCACCACCTCACCGGCGTCCCCGGGCTCGCCTGGGTGGGCCTGTTCGCCGCCACCGCCCTGCTGGCCCTGCTGGCGGGCGGCGCGCTCCTCATCCCGGACGTCTCGCTGCCCGACCTGCCCACCCCGCCCGGCTTCGGCGGGGTGGGCTGACGCCGGACCGGGGCCGCATGGCGCCGACTGTCCGAGGGCGCCGATAGTTTCGGCTGTGTGAGGGATCGGTGGTCTCGTGAGCAGGTGCTCGGGCTCGCGCCCGACGCGTCGTCCGCCAGAGCGGCGGGCGGCGTCGCCAAGCCCGCCAAATGGGCGGGGACGGGGTGCGACGACGAGGCCGTCTGGGGCGAGTGCCAGGGCAGCGGCAAGTCCTCCTACCGGACGTGCGCCGACCTGACCGGCCCGGCGTTCCGGTGCACGTGCCCGAGCCGCAAGTTCCCGTGCAAGCACGCCCTGGCGTTGCTGTTCCTGTGGGCCGACGGCCTCATAGAAGAAGCCGAAGGCGCTCCGGGGGGTGCGGGGGGTCGTCCCCCCGCAGAGGTAGAAGAAGCCGAAGGCGCTCCGGGGGGTGAGACGGGCCGGCCCCCCGCGGGGGAGGGCGTCGGGGGCGGGTCGCGTCCCGCGTGGGTCGCCGAGTGGCTGGAGGACCGCCGAGAGCGCGCCGGCCGGGCGGCCGAGCGGCGGGCCGCCCCGGCGGCCAAGGTCCGCGATCCGAAGACGGCGGAGCGGCGGTCCAGGCGGGTCGACGACGGGCTCGCCGAGCTCGACCAGTGGCTCCGCGACCAGGTCGCGCATGGGCTCGCGCAGGCGGAGAAGGCCCCCTACCGGTTGTGGGACGACGCGGCGCGGCGACTCGTCGACGCCCAGGCGGGGGCGCTCGCGGGGCCGGTCCGGGGCCTGGCCGCGATCCCGCGCCGGCCCGGCTGGCCCGGGCGCCTGCTGGAGGAGTACGCGCTGCTGCGGCTGCTCGTCCGCGCCTACCAGCGGCGGGAGGAGCTGCCCGAGGGGCTGCGCGAGACCGTCCGCTCGCGGGTCGGGTTCACCGTCCCCCAGGAGGAGGTGCTGTCCGGCGGGGAGCGGGTGCGCGACCTGTGGTCGGTGACCGGGTCGCGCGACACCGCGCAAGACCTGATCACCACGCGCAGGGTGTGGCTCCGCGGGAGCCGCACGGGGCGTCCCGCGCTCGTGCTCTCCTTCGCCGCGCCGGGCACGTCCTTGGACGGTTCGCTCGTCGTGGGTATGCAGATCGATGCGGAGCTGACCTTCTACCCGGGCGCGCAGCCGCTGCGGGCGCTGGTCGCCGAGCGGTACGGGGCGCCCATGCGGGGCACGCCCGCGGGGACGTCCGTCCGGGGCTTCCTCGACGAGCACGCGGCCGCCCTCGCGCTCGACCCGTGGCTGGACCGCTGGCCCGCGACGCTGGAGGACGTCCGCCTGGCGCGCACCGAAGAAGGAGACCTGTACGTCATCGACGGCGCCGGAGACGCGCTGCCGCTGCGGATCGGCGATCCGTGGCGGCTGCTCGCGCTGTCGGGCGGCGGGCCGGTCACCCTGGCCGGCGAGTGGCGCCCGCGCGGCCTGCGCCCGCTGGCCGCCTGGCACGAGGACGAGGGGACGGTGGTCCTGTGACCGCGTGGGACGAGCACGTCACCGCCGCGCTGCTGGGCACCGAGCGCCGCGACCCGCCCGTCCTGGCGGAGGCGCCCGGCGACGGCGGCGACGACAAGGCGGGCCGCCTGCTCGACCAGGCGGCGCTGCTGACCGTCCGGCGGCGGGCGGGGCAGTCCCCTTCGGGCGCGGCGCCCGAGCCGGTGGCGCTCGCCCCGGTGGAGGACGTCCCGGCGGTGCCGAGGGCGGCGGCGGCCCGGCTGCGGCGGATCCTCGGCGGCGAGCAGATCCGGGTGCTGCCCGAATGGCTGGACGCGGCGGCCGCCCGGGGCCTGCGGGTGCCCGCCCAGTCGCTTCCCGAGCTGCTGGAGCGGGGGCGCAGCGACCGGATGCTGCGGCCCTCGATCACGCGGGCGTGCGGGCGGCGCGGCGTGTGGCTGGCCCTGCAGAACACGGACTGGGCCTACCTGGTCGGCTCCGGCGACGACCCCGGCGGCGGCCCCGAGGTGTGGGAGACCGGGACGCGCAACCGGCGGGTGGCCTACCTGACCATGCTCCGCGAGACCGAGCCGGAGCGCGCGCGGGAGCTCCTCCGGGGAACCTGGGCCAAGGAGCCGGCCCCCGACCGCGCGGCGTTCCTCGCCACGTTCGGGCACGGGCTCTCCCTCGACGACGAGGAGTTCCTCGAGGCGGCCTTGGGCGACCGCGGGAAGGACGTCCGGCAGATCGCGTCCGACCTGCTGGCCCGCATGCCGGGCTCGGCGTACGGGGAGCGCATGGCGGCGCGCGCCCGAGCCTGCCTGACCGCCGAGGAGCGCACGGTCCAGGGCCGGAAGCAGACGTGGATCCGGGTGGAGCCGCCGCACGCCCACGACGAGGACATGGCGCGCGACGGCGTCCCGTTCCACCCGACCGGGTCGTTCGCGCCGCGCGGCGGCGGCGCTCCGGTGGGGACGCGCGCCGCGTGGCTGCGCGAGATCCTGGCCCGCACCCCCCTGTCCACCTGGACGGAGCTGTTCGGGCTGCCGCCCATGGAGATCGTGTGCCTGCCCGTCTCCGACTCCGACGGGCGCGACGTCCACATCGGCTGGGCCCGCGCCGCTCTCGGCCAGCGCGACACCGGCTGGGCGCGGGCGCTGCTCAAGGGCGGCGTCATGGTGGACGAGCCGGAGGCCCTCGCCGACCTGCTGTCGGTCCTGCCCGGCCCGGAGCGCGACCCGGCGGCGGCCGACCTGATCCGCTGGGTGGAGGGGCGGCCCGGCCTGCTGCGGGTCCTGGAACGGGTGCCCGGTCCGTGGGCCGGGCCGCTCGCCGCCGCGGTGGTCGAGACGCTGAGCGCGTCCGCCGAGCGCCCCACCCGCCGCGACGAGCACTTGATCACGCAGCTGTGCCGGCTCGCCGACCAGCGGCTCGACCCGGCCGCCGCGGTCCGCCTGGCGGCCCTCGGACCGGCCGCCCCGCGGGCCGTGACCGACCTGGTCGCGACCCTGCGTTTCCGCGACGAGATGCTGAAGGAGCTTGACCAGTGACCGAAGAGGCAGGCCCGGCGGGCCTCGGGGACGGTTCCCCCGCGCCGACCGCGGGCGCCGTGCTGCGGCCGCACGCCGAGCAGGAGCACGCCGGCGAGCTGGCGCGGCTGGCCGAGCACGACGACCGGCCCCGGCCGCCCGGGTGGCGGCTGTCGCCGTGGGCCGTCACCGCGTACCTGCTCGGCGGCGAGCTGCCGGACGGCACGGCGATCACCCCGAAGTACGTGGGGCCGCGCCGGCTGATGGAGGTCGCGGTGGCGACGCTCGCGACCGACCGGGCGCTGCTGCTCCTCGGCGTCCCCGGCACGGCGAAGACCTGGGTGTCCGAGCACCTCGCCGCCGCGATCAGCGGCGACTCCACGCTGCTCGTGCAGGGCACGGCGGGCACGGCGGAGGAGGCGATCCGCTACGGCTGGAACTACGCGCGGCTGCTCGCCGAGGGCCCCTCGGAGCGGGCGCTCGTGGAGAGCCCGCTGATGCGCGCGATGCGGCGCGGCTCCGTCGCCCGCATCGAGGAGCTGACCCGGATGCCCTCCGACGTCCAGGACACCCTCATCACCGTCCTGTCGGAGAAGACGCTGCCCGTGCCCGAGCTGAACACCGAGGTGCAGGCGCGCAAGGGCTTCACGGTCATCGCGACCGCCAACGACCGCGACCGCGGCGTGAACGAGCTGTCCAGCGCGCTGCGCCGCCGGTTCAACACGGTCGTGCTGCCGCTGCCGGAGTCCGTCGAGGACGAGGTCGCGATCGTCGCGCGCCGCGTCGACCAGATCGGCGCCGGGCTGGAGCTGCCCGAGAGCCCGGCGGGCCTGGAGGAGATCCGGCGCGTCGTCACGGTGTTCCGGGAGCTGCGGTCCGGGGCCACGGCCGACGGGCGCACCAAGCTGAAGTCGCCCAGCGGCACCCTCAGCACCGCCGAGGCCATCTCGGTGATCACCAGTGGGCTGGCGCTGGCCGCGCACTTCGGCGACGGCGTGCTGCGCGCCGCCGACGTGGCGGGCGGGATCGTCGGCGCCGTCGTCCAGGACCCGGTGTCCGACCGCGTCGTGTGGCAGGAGTACCTGGAGGCGGTCGTCCGGGACCGCCCCGAGTGGCGGGACTTCTACCGCGCCTGCCGGGAGGTCTCTTGAGCCAGGTCGAAGTCTTCGGCATCCGGCACCACGGGCCGGGGTCGGCCCGCGCGTTGCGGGGTGCGCTGGAGGACTTCAAGCCGGACGCGGTGCTCGTCGAGGGGCCGCCCGAGGCCGACGCGATCGTGGAGCTGGCGGGCGACCCGGGGATGGTGCCGCCGGTCGCCCTGCTCGCCTACTCCCCCGCCCCCGCCGACGGCGACCGCAGGGCCGCGTTCTGGCCGTTCGCCGAGTTCAGCCCGGAATGGCAGGCGATCAGGTACGCGCTGTCGGCGGGCGTGCCCGTCCGGTTCTGCGACCTGCCCGCCGCGAACCAGCTCGCCGCGGCGGAGGAGGAGCCGCCCGAGGAGGGCGTCAGGCTCGACCCGCTCGGCTGGCTGGCGAAGGCCGCCGGGTACGACGACGCCGAGCGCTGGTGGGACGACGTGGTCGAGCACCGCCACGGCGGCCCGTCCCCGTTCCCCGCCATCGCCGAGGCCATGGCGGAGCTGCGCGGCGAGCTCGGACCGGCCGCCCGGGAGGAGCAGCGCGAGGCCCACATGCGCCGGACGGTCCGGCGCGCCCTCAAGGAGGGCCACGAGCGGGTCGCCGTGGTCTGCGGGGCGTGGCACGTCCCGGCCCTGCGCGCCAAGGTCCCGGCGAGCCGCGACGACCAGACGCTGCGCGGCCTGCCGAAGACCAAGGTCGCCATGACGTGGGTGCCGTGGACGCACGGGCGGCTCGCCGGGCGGTCCGGCTACGGCGCCGGTGTGCGCTCCCCCGGCTGGTACCACCACCTGTTCGCGGCCCGCGACCGCCCGATCGAGCGCTGGCTGACCGCCGCCGCCCGCGTCCTGCGCGAGGAGGACCTGCACGTCTCCTCCGCGCACGTGATCGAGGCCGTCCGGCTCGCCGAGGCCCTGGCCGCCCTGCGCGGGCGCCCCCTCGCCGGGCTGGACGAGGTCACCGAGGCGACCCGGGCCGTCCTGTGCGAGGGCGCCGAGCTGCCCGTCCGGCTCATCCAGGACCGGATGGTCGTCGGCGAGCGGCTCGGCGCCGTCCCGGATCGGACCCCGATGGTGCCGCTGCAGCGCGACCTCCAGGCCGAGCAGCGGCGGCTCAGGCTCAGGCCGAGCGCGCTCGAGAAGGAGCAGGACCTCGACCTGCGCAAGCCCACCGACCTGGAGCGCAGCCGCCTGCTGCACCGGCTCCGTATGCTGGACGTGAACTGGGGCGTCCCGTCGGAGAGCCGCTCCAAGGGCACGTTCCGCGAGACGTGGACGCTGCTCTGGCGGCCCGAGTTCGACGTGGAGCTGATCGAGGCGAGCGCGTGGGGCACCACCGTGCGCGGCGCGAGCACCGCCCGGGCGCGGGAGGCGGCCGAGAGCGCCGCCGCCCTCCCCGACCTCACCTCCGTGGCCGAGCGCTGCCTGCTCGCCGACCTCGGCGACGCGCTCCCCGCGGTCATGCGCGCCCTCGCCGACCGCGCCGCGGTCGACACCGACGTCGCGCACCTGATGGCGGCGATGCCCGCGCTGGTGCGCGCGCTGCGCTACGGCGACGTCCGCGGCACCTCCACCGGCCCGCTCCGCACGGTGGTCGACGGCCTCGTCGTCCGCGTCTGCGTCGGGCTCCCGCCCGCGATCACCGGGCTGGACGACGACGCCGCCCGCGAGTTCCTCGGGCACGTCGACGCCGTCCACGGCGCCCTGTCCCTGCTCGCCGACGAGGGCCACGTCGAGCGGTGGCGCCGCGCCCTGGAGGGCCTGCTCGACCGCCCCGGCACCCTGCACGGCCTCATCGAGGGGCGCCTCACCCGCCTGCTGCTGGACGCCGGGCGGCTGCACGACGTCCCCGACCGGATGGCGCGGGCCGTGTCCGTCGGCGCGGCGCCCGACCGCGCCGCCGCCTGGGTCGAGGGCTTCCTCGCCGGCGGCGGCCTCCTGCTCATGCACGACGAGGCGCTCCTGCGGCTCGTCGACGAGTGGATCGCCGGTCTGCCCGCCGACTCGTTCACCGACGTCCTTCCCCTTCTGCGCCGCACGTTCGGCGCCTACCCCGCCGCCGAGCGCCGCGCCATCGGCGAGCGGCTCCGCCGCCGGGGCCGCGCCCCCGCCGGGCGGGACCGGCCGCCGGAGGACGACGTCGACGAGGCCCGGGCGGCCCCGGCGGCCGCCACGGCCCTGCGGATCCTCGGATGGGAGAGCCCCTCATGACGAACGAGAGCGCGACCGAGGAGGGCGCGGACGACCGGCTGCGGCGCTGGCGGCTGGTGCTGGGCGGCGACCAGGCCGACGGGACCGGCGTGACGCTGGACGGCGACGACGTCCGCATGGACGGCGCGCTGGAGCGGCTCTACGGGGCCGGGGGCGGCGAGGGGCGGCCGCGGCCGGGGCGGCGCGGCGCCGGGCTCGGCGACTCGGCGCCCTCCGTGGCCCGGTGGCTCGGCGACATCCGCGCCTACTTCCCGTCGAGCGTCGTGCGGGTGATGCAGAAGGACGCGATCGAGCGCCTCGACCTCACCCGGCTGCTGCTGGAGCCGGAGATGCTGGACGCGGTCGAGCCCGACGTCCACCTCGTCGGGACGCTGCTGTCGCTGAACCGGGTGCTGCCCGACAAGGCCAGGGAGTCGGCGCGCGCGGTGGTCCGCACGGTCGTGCGCGACCTGGAGCGGCGGCTCGCGCAGAAGACCCGCTCGGCCGTCGGCGGGGCCCTGGACCGGTCGGCGCGGGTGCTGCGCCCGAGGCGGCTCGCCGACGTCGACTGGGACCGCACGATCCGCGCCAACCTGCGCCACTACCTGCCCGACCAGGGCACCCTCGTGCCGGAGCGGCTGATCGGGTACGGCAGGCGGCGGCAGGCCGTCAAGCGGGACGTGGTGCTCGCGATCGACCAGAGCGGCTCGATGGCGGCGTCGGTGGTGTACGCGAGCGTTTTCGGGGCGGTGCTGGCGTCGATGCGGTCGCTGCGCACGTCGCTGGTGGTGTTCGACACCAGCGTCGTCGACCTCACCGACCAGCTCCACGACCCGGTGGAGGTGCTGTTCGGCACGCAGCTCGGCGGCGGCACCGACATCAACCGCGCCGTCGCGTACTGCCAGGGCCTGGTGACGCGACCGGCCGAGACGACCCTCGTCCTGATCAGCGACCTGTACGAGGGCGGGGTCCGCGACGAGATGCTCCAGCGGGTCGCGGCGCTGACGGCGGCGGGCGTGCAGGTCGTCGTCCTGCTCGCCCTGTCGGACGAGGGCGCGCCCGCCTACGACCACGACAACGCGGCGGCCCTGGCCGCGATGGGCGTCCCGGCGTTCGCGTGCACCCCCGACGCCTTCCCCGGGCTGATGGCCGCCGCCATCGAGCGCCGCGACCTCAAGGAGTGGTCCGAGCGCGCCGCACAGGACCGGTGAGCGCGTCAGACCGGTGAGCGGGACAGGCCGCGGACCAGGAACAGCACCACCAGGGCGGTCACCACGGCGTGGCCGGCCAGCGCGGACGGCTGGATCTCGACGAGCGCGCCCCAGGCCGCCCACATCGCGACGCGGGCGACACGCGCGGCCATCACCGTCCCTGCGGCGGCGCGGCTGCCGCGCCACGCGAGGATCACCCCGACCAGCGTGACGACGGCGACGACCGCGAACGACGAGGCGACCACGGGCAGCAGGCCGCCCCGGTGGCCCTCGCTGAGGGACGGCCGGGCGATCAGGATCGCGAGGGCGGCGACGTCCAGGGCGGCGAGCAGGCCGGCGAGGAGCAGGCCGGTCACGACCGCGGGGCCGCGCCGCAGCGTCCGGACGCCTCGGGGCGACCGGGGCAGCGGGCCCGGTGCGGGCGCCGGCCCCTGCGTCGGCGTGGGCGCGGGAGCCGGTGCGGGCGAAGGCGGTCCAGGTGAAGGCGGTGCGGGTGAAGGCGGAGCGGGCGCCGACGTGGGCGGGCCGGGCCAGGTCGGCGTCTGCTCCCAGGACCCCTGGGCGGACGTGTCGGCGGCCGGCTGCGGCGCGACCTCGGTCGCGGGCCCCGGGACCGGCGACGTCGGGCCGGCGAAGTCCTCCGTGAGGTGCTCGGAAGGGATCTCCAGCCGGGCGTGCCGCTCGCTCTCGCCGAGCAGCCACAGCAGGACGTCCTCGGAGGTGGGGCGGGCCTGCGGGTCCTTGGCGAGGCAGGCGGCGGCGACCTCGGCGAGCGGGCCGGGCAGGGCGCCGAGGTCGGGCGTCTCGTGCAGGATCCGGTACATCACCGCGGGCAGCGGGCCGCCCGCGAAGGGATCGCGGCCGGTGGCGGCGAACAGCAGGGTGCTCGCCCAGGCGAACAGGTCGGCCGACGGCCCGACCCGCCCGGTGAACTGCTCGGGGGCCATGTAGGCGGGGGTGCCGACCACCTGGCTCGTCATCGTCGCGCTCGCGTCGAACGCGCGGGCGATCCCGAAGTCGATCACGCGCGGCCCGTCCGGGCCCATCAGCACGTTCTGCGGCTTGAGGTCGCGGTGCACGACGTTCGCGCGGTGGATCGCCGACAGCGCCGTCACGGAGCTGATCGCCAGCCGGTCGAGCGCCGCGCCGGTGCGCGGCCCCTGGTCGCGGACGAGGGCGCGCAGCGACGGGCCCGGCACGTACTCGCTGACGATGTAGGGGCGGTCGCCCGCCACGTCGGCGGCGAGCATCTGCGCGGTGCAGAACCCGGCGACCCGCTCAAGGACGGCCATCTCGCGCACGAACCGCTCCCGCGCGCTGGCGTCTCCGGCGAGCTGGGCGTGCAGCAGCTTGACGGCGACGCGGGACGGCCCGGGCCCCGGCTCGGCGGGCCGGCCGAGGTAGACCGCGCCCTGGCCGCCGGCGCCGATCCGGCCGAGCAGCTCCCACCGTCCGAGCCGGGTGGGATCGGCCGCTGTGAGGGGAACAGGACCCGCCATTCGCACCCTCTCGAAAAAAATTGAGCATTCCCGCGGGCACAAAACCGCTCCGCCCGGCATCGAAGAGTATAGGTTCGGCGAGCCCGAAGCGGGAGAAGAGATGCTGCAGATTCGTTCGACGATTGCGCGGTCCAGGGCCGGCGCCGTGCCGCTGGCGGGGTGCGTCGCGGCCTTCGTGGCGGCCGGCGCGCTGACCGGCTGCGGGGACGCCGGCGCGACCATCACGCGGCTGACGGTGGGATCGCCGGGGCCCGACCCGTACACGCTGGTGTCCGGCACCGACAGGGTCGACGTGAAGGCGCGGCCGCAGGCGGGCGGCACCAAGGAGGGGGACGCACCGGGACTCTACGGCGGCACGCGCCGCGCTTCGACCTGCGACAGGGCGCGGCTCGTCGCCTTCCTGCGGACTCATCCCGACAAGGCGCGGGCGTGGGCGCGCGTGCAGGGCATCCCGGTGGGCGACATCCCGCAGTACGTGTCGCGGCAGACGCCGGTGCTGCTGCGCACCGACACGCTCGTCACCAACCACGGGTACCGGGACGGGGAGGCGGTGAGCGACCCCGCCGTCCTTCAGGCCGGAATGGGCGTTCTGGTCAATGGTTACGGAGTGCCCACGGTGAAGTGCAATTGCGGCAATCCCCTCAGTCCGCCCGGCAAAAAGATCTCCACCCGGAACGCGTCGTACAGTGGCCGGTCCTGGCCGGGATTCGAGAAGGGGAATGTCACCCGGGTCCAGCCGCGGGATTCCCATAAGGGGCCGATCGCCACTTTCGTCCTTGTCGACCCGGAGGCCACGATGGGATTCGCCCGGCCCCGCGCCACCGGAGGGGCCTCGGACGGGCCGCCGACCGCGCTGCCGCCGGCGGAGACCGAGGTCGTGGCGAGCGACTCGCCCGCGCCGTCCGACTCCGGCCTGGAGACGCCCGGCGCCGAGTCCCCCGGTACGGAGTCGCCCGGCACCGAGGCGCCCGGGCCGGAGTCGCCCGGCGCGCGGTCGCCGGGGACCGAGTCGCCCGGACCGCAGACCCCGGGCCCCGCGCTCTCGTCCCCGTCGCCGGGCGTGGTCACGCAGGACCCGGGTACGGGCGCCGGCGGGAAGGAGACACCGGGCGACGAGGCGCACGGGCCCGTCTCCCTGCCGCCGTCGAGGGAGCCCGCGCCCGCGACCTCCTGACACGTGCGCTATCTTTGCTCATATGAGCAGTGCTTCAGATGTCATCGCCCCGGACGCCTGCGCCGTCCGGGTGGTCGACGCCGCGAAGGTCGCCGCCGTCTCGGCCTCCCTGCCGGACACGGAGACGATCACCGAGCTGGCGCAGGTGTTCGGGCTGCTGTCCGACCCCGGCCGGCTGCGGGTGATCACCGCACTGCTCGAGGGGGGAGAGATGTGCGTGTGCGACATCGCCGCGTCCTGCGGGCACTCGGAGTCGGCGGTCTCGCACGCGCTGCGCCTGCTGCGCGCCAACCGCGTCGTGCGCGTCCGCCGCGCCGGCCGGATGGCCTACTACCGGCTGGACGACTCGCACGTCCGGCTGCTGCTCGATCTCGCCCTCACCCACGTCGGCCACGGGGAGGAAGGCACATGATCGGGGACCGCGAGGACACGCCCGGGAAGCGGGGGCACGGGGCCGACCGGCACGGGGGGCACGGCCACGGCCACGGGCACGCCGTCTCCGCCGGCGCCGACCGGCGGCTGCTGACCGGCGCGCTGGTGCTGATCATCGCCTACATGTCGGGCGAGGTGGTCATCGGCCTGCTCGCCGGGTCGCTGGCACTGATCACCGACGCCGCGCACATGATGACCGACGCGTTCGCGATCGCGCTGGCGCTGGTCGCGATGCGCATCGCCGCGCGCCCGCCGAAGGGCGGGTACACCTTCGGCCTGCGCCGCGCCGAGATCCTCTCCGCGCAGCTGAACGGGCTGACGCTGATCCTGCTCACCGTCTACTTCGTGTACGAGGGGGTCCGGCGGCTGGTCGAGCCGCCCGCGGTGGAGGGCCAGTTCGTCTTCTGGACGGCCCTCGCGGGCATCGCCGTCAACGTCGCGGCGACCATGCTGATCAGCCGGGCGGACCGGCGCAGCCTGAACGTCGAGGGCGCGTTCCAGCACATCCTGAACGACCTGTTCGCGTTCGTCGCGACCGCGGTCGCCGGCCTGGTCGTGTGGACGACGGGCTTCGCCCGCGCGGACGCGATCGCCTCGCTGGTGGTGGCCGCGCTGATGCTCAAGGCCGGGTACCGGCTGCTGCGGGACGCGGGCCGGGTGCTCATGGAGGCCGCGCCCGCCGGGATCGACCCGTCCGAGCTCGGCGCGCGGCTCGCCGGGCGCCCCTGCGTCGAGGAGGTCCACGACCTGCACGTGTGGGAGGTCAGCTCGGGCTACCCGGCCCTGTCGGCGCACGTGCTCGTGGACTCCCAGGGCGACTGCCACGCCGTCCGCCGGGACCTGCAGGAGCTGCTGCGCGACGCCTACGCGATCACGCACACGACCCTGGAGGTCGACCACGTGGACGAGCCGTCCGGCGGCGGCCACGTCCACTGCGACGACGCGCACGGCCCCCGCCATGTGGCGGAGGCCGCCGAGCCCCACGAGCACGCGGGCGGCGCGCCGTGCGACCACTAGGCCGCTCGGGCGCGCCGCCCCGTGATCAGCGGGTGGTGCAGGCGGCGCCGTTCACCGTGAAGGCGCTCGGGGGCGGGTTCGTCCCGCCGCTCGATCCGTTGAAGCCGATCGTCACCGAGCCTCCCGGCCGGATCGTCCGGTTCCAGTCGAGGTTGCGGGCGGTCACGTCCGGGCCGTTCTGCGACCAGGCGGCGTTCCAGCCCTGGGTGACGCGCTGCCCCGCGGCGAACGCGAATCCCAGCGTCCAGCCCTCGATGGGCGAGGTCCCGGTGTTGGCGACGGTGACCTGCGCGGTGAAGCCCGTCCCCCACTGGCTCTGTACCGAGTAGCCGGCCGCGCACGCCGGGGCGGCCGGGCCGCCGCCCGCCGGGATCTCGACCAGTGTGATCGAGGACGCGGGGAACGTCGAGGTGAACCCGTCCGCCCCCGGCCTGTGGCGGGGGGCGACCCGCGCGAGCACGCGGGCGGCGCATCGTGCGACCACCAGCCCTTCGCAGGGTCCTGCGCCATGCCTGACAAGTTCTCGGAGTACCAGCCCGAGCCCCGGTCGGCGGTCCGTCGTCGTAGAGGTAGTTTTGACGCGCTCTCCAGCTTGAGGGGCTGGGGGTTCAGCCTGTACCGCATGTGCGGCGCTTCTGTGGCTTCCTGTTTCGCCGGGTCCTGCCTCCCTGGGCGGGAGGTCTTGCGGTCCCTCCGCAGGCGTTTAGCCTGTCCGCCCGTCCGGCGGCCAGGATGTTGTTGGCGGCGTTGACATCCCGGTCGTGGACTGCGCCGCATGCGCAGGCCCACGTGCGGATGTTCAGCGGCATCGACTCGGCGACCGTCCCGCAAGCCCCGCATAGCTTCGAGGAGGGGAACCAGCGGTCGACCTTGGCGAAGGTGCGTCCGTGCCGGGCGGCCTTGTACTCCAGCATCGCCAGGAACTGGGCCCAGCCCGCGTCGTGCACGGACTTGGCGAGCCGGGTGCGGGCCAGACCGTTCACGCACAGGTTCTCCACATAGACCGCTTGGTTGTCGCGGACCAGTTGTGTGGACAGCTTGTGGTGGTGGTCACGCCGCGCGTCGGCGACCCGTACGTGCAGCCGGGCGGCCCTTGCGGCGGCCTTGCGCCGGTTGGCCGACCCCTCGGTCTTGCGGGACAGAGCCTGCTGCGCCTTGCGGAGCCTGCGCTCGGCGCGGCGCAGGAACCTGGGGCTGCTGATCTTGCGGCCGTCCGACAGCACCGCGAAATGCGTCAGCCCCAGATCGACGCCGACCTCGGCCGCCGTATCCGGCAGCGGCTCGTCGGCGGTTTCGACGACGAAGGAGGTGAAGTACCGGCCTGCCGCGTCCCGGATCACCGTCACCGACGATGGCGCCGACGGCAGCGTCCGGGACCACCGCACCGGTACGTCCCCGATCTTGGGCAGGCGCAGCTTCCCGCCCGCGGTGATCTTCCAGCGGGCGTTGCGGGTGAACCGGATCGCCTGCCGCCGGTCCTTGCGGGACCGGTACCGGGGCGCCCCGACCACAGGGCCCTTCCGCATCCCCGACACCGACGCGAAGAAGTTGCGGTGGGCGGCGTTCAGATCAGCCAGGGCCTGCTGCAGGACGACAGCCGAAACCTCGCCCAGCCACACCCGCTCGGGAGTCTTCTTCGCTTCGGTGATGACCCGCTTGGACAACTCCCCGTCCGACGGGTACGCCAGCCCGGCCGCGCGCGCCTGCTCGCGTGTGCGCAGGGCGTCGTTGAACACCACCCGCGCACACCCGAACGCCCTGGCCAGCGCCTGCTGCTGGCCAGGGGCCGGGAAGAGCCGGAACCGATACCTGAGCTGCACACCCCGATCCTAGATTCCGTCTATGACAGGCCGAAGCGATATTAGGACTGCATGCACTGTGCATTCGTGCAGCACGCCCGCCCGCAGAATGCTCCACAAGTGATCGCGTGCCGGGACGCGGACGGGTCGACGGTCAGCGCGGGCCCGTCCGCGGCCTGCGCCGGGGGCGCGGCCCACGGCAGGAGCGCGGCGGCCGCGAGGACGGCGGGCCAGGCCTTCCTGGTCATGTCATACCTCGCATGCCTTGTCGTTCACCTCGAACGCGGCGGGCGCGCCGCTCGCCGCACCGGTCGCCTGGAACCCGACCGAGAGCGAGGCGCCGGGCGTGATCGAGGCGTTCCAGTCCAGGTTCTTGGCCGTGACGGCGGCGCCGCTCTGCGACCAGGCCGCGCTCCACCCCTGGCCGACCTTCTGATCGCCGGGGAAAGCGAACTCCAGCGTCCAGCCGTTCAGCGCCGACGACCCGGTGTTGGTGATGGTGACCTGGGCGGTGAAACCGCCTGACCAGCTGTTCTGCACCGTGTAGGCGACCTTGCACGACGTCGCCGGCGTGCCCGGGTCGCCGGGGTCGCCGCCCGGGTCGCCCGCGCCGAGCAGGTAGGGGTCGAGGTAGGCCTGCTTCGCCGTGTTCACGGTCGTCCAGTCGTCGTTGAGGATGCCGCCGGTGTCGCCCGAGTTGGGGTTCCACGACCAGTAGGTGAAGGAGACACCGCCCGCGCCCTTGCCGAGGTAGGCCATCAGGGTGCGCAGCCACGTCTGGTCGCGCGGGTCCCGCAGCGTCGTCCCGAACTCGCCGAGCAGGACCGGCGCGACGTTGTTCTTGTAGAGGTAGCCCCAGTTCTTGTCCCAGATCCCGGCCAGGTTGGACGGGAAGGACGGGTCGTCGAACCACGGCTGCGGGTACACCGACGTGGCGTAGTCGTGGGCGGAGTAGACGAGCCGGTTCGCGACGTTCAGCCGCACCGGGTACTGCGCGGCGCCCTGGAGGTTGCCGCCCCACCAGTAGTTGTCGCCGTTCTGGTCGTTGACGCCCTCGACGATGATCAGCCAGTCGGGGTTGGCCGCGAGGATCGCGTTGCCCGCCCGCTCGGCGGCCAAGCGCCAGTCCCTCGTCTGGTCGCCGCAGCCCCAGCACGCCGGGGAGTGCGGCTCGTTGTGCAGGTCGGCCCCGATGACCGTGGTGTCGCCCGCGTAGTGCCGGGCGAGCATCGTCCAGTCGGAGATCCAGCGGGACTCGGGGTAGGCGGCGGTGTACCAGAGCGCGGACTGGCCGCCGGAGTCCGGGCGGTGCCGGTCGAGGACGACCTTGAGCCCGATCCGCCCCGCATAGGCGATGATCTTGTCCAGGATCTGCAGCCCGTTCAGCCCCTGGAGGTCGGGGTTCTTGGAGTAGTCGATGCTGTTCGGGACGCTTCCGGAGTCGAACAGCTGGCTGCTGTAGGGCAGCCGCAGCGTGTTGTAGCGCAGGCTCTTGATCTGGTCGAGCATGTCCTTGTAGCCGCGCGACCAGAGGCCGTGCGGGGCGTAGTTGGACGTCTCGGCGCCGAACCAGTTGATGCCCGTCATCCGCACCGGCTGCCCGGCGGCGTCGAGCAGTTGCCGGCCGCTGGTGTGCCAGTAGCCGGCGCCGGCCGCGCGGGCGGGGCGCGGCGCGGCCTGGACGAACGCCAGCGCCAGCAGCACGGCCATGATGATCGGGACGAGGCGGGTCCGCCGGAGTCTCAGGGTCACGGTCGTTCTCATACGGGGTCCTCGATCGACGGGGTGGGAGCGCTCCCACGGTCGGCCCCGACACCCGGCCTGTCAAGGACGGCTCCACCCGTCCCGCGCTGACCAGGCACCCGGCGTGAAAGCCCGTGAAACGGCGGCCGGCGTCTAGGAGAGGGCGAACAGGCCGGCGGGGCCGTGCCAGCAGACCGAGCGCAGCCAGTCGTCGCCGAGGCCGAGCGCGGCCAGCGACTCCAGCTGGTGCGCGTACTCGTAGGGGATGTTCGGGAAGTCCGTGCCGAGCAAGATGCGCCCCTCCAGGCCGAGGTCGCGCAGCCGGGGCAGCAGCGCGTCCGGGAAGGGCGCCAGGGCGGCGAAGCGGGTGAAGATCATCGTCGTGTCGAGGTGGACGCGCTCGTGGGCGTCGGCGAGGGCGACGAAGCCCTCGAACTCCGGCGCGCCGAGGTGGGCGACGATCGCCGTCAGACCCGGGTGGCGGGCGAGCACCTCGCCGAACGGGCCGGGCCCGGTGAAGCCGTTGGCCACCGGCCCGGAGCCGGCGTGGACGAGGGCGGGCACGCCGGCGTCGGCGAGCATCCCCCAGACGGCGTCCAGCTCCTTGAGGCGCGGATCGAAGCCGCCGACCTGGAGGTGGACCTTGAAGACGCGGGCGCCCGCGTCCAGCGCGCGGCGCACGTACTCCTCGACACCGGGCTCGGGATAGAACGTGGCGGACTGGAGGCATTCGGGGACCCGGGCGGCGAACCGGGCGGCCCACTCGTTCAGGGACTCGGCCATTCCGGGCCGGTGCGGGTAGGCGAGCGAGGTGAACGCGCGGACGCCGAGCCCGCGCAGGAAGTCCAGCCGCTCCTGCTCGGAGTCCCGGTAGCGGATGGGCCACTCGGTGCCGATCAGCGGCCCGGCCTCGTCGAAGTAGTCCCACACCGCGCTCATCAGCCGCTGCGGCATGAAGTGGACGTGGACGTCGATGATGCCGGGCAGCCCGAGCGACCGCCAGAACGCGGGGACAGCTGAATCAGAACGAGGTTCGGCCACGCCCCGACCCTAGCCGCCGCTCAGGTGATCTCGGCGAGCAGGGCGGGCAGCGCGGCCCGCAACTCGCGGCGCCAGTACGGCCAGGTGTGGGTGCCGCGGTAGAAGTGCGTGGAGACGGGGACGCCGAGCTTCTTCAGCTTGCCCGCGAACTCGCGGGAGACGGTGTGAACGAGGGCCTCCAGCGCGTCGTGCGGGACGGCGTCCCGCCCGCCCCGGCCGGGGTGGTCGAAGGGGCCGGGGCCTCCGTCCCCCGCACTGACGTGCACCCGGACGCCCGCGAGGCGCCCGGCGAGGTCGTAGGGGTTGTGCTGGCGCCACACGACGCGCTGCTCGTCGGGGTCGCCCCACACGTCCGTCCAGTCGAGGGACGGCGCGCCGATCGCGACGCTCAGCTCGACGAGGTCGGCGACGTCGAGCCCGGCCGGGTCGCGGTGCAGCGTGTGCACCGGCCCGCTGAACGACGCCGCCGCCCGGAAGAGGCCCCGGTGCCGGGCCGCGTACGCCAGCGCGCCGAGCCCGCCCATCGCGTTGCCGGCGACGGCGCGGTCCGGACCCGCGCGGTATCCGCGCTCCAGGATCTGCCGCAGCTCGGCGAGGTGGAAGGTCTCCCACTTCGGGGCGCCGCCGCCGCCGCGGTTCCACCAGTCGGTGTAGCTGCCGCACGGGCCGCCGTCCGGCATGACGACGATCACATCGGCGTCCTCGGTCAGCTCCTCGATGTCGCTGTGCTCGCTCCACGCGGTGTGGCCGTCCCGGCCCGCGGAGGCCCCGTGCAGGAGCCAGAGCACCGGCCAGGTGCGGGAGGCGTGGCGCGACCAGCCGGGCGGCAGCAGGAGGCGGACGTGGGCGACGCCC
This sequence comes from Actinomadura sp. NPDC049753, assembly GCF_040674655.1. Classification (NCBI taxonomy): domain Bacteria; kingdom Bacillati; phylum Actinomycetota; class Actinomycetes; order Streptosporangiales; family Thermomonosporaceae; genus Actinomadura; species Actinomadura sp. NPDC049753. The sequence continues at coordinate 29,280 of NZ_JBFARL010000043.1, forward strand.
CCCAGGACGGGGGAACGCACGGCCAGGTCGAGGACGCGGCGGCGCGGGCGGCGCTCGCCGACCACGGCCGCGCCGTCGTCGGCCGGGGCGCCGGGCGGGGCCGTGCCGCCCGCGGCGATGGACGCGGTCAGCCCGGCGACCGCAACGATGAGTCCCGCCCCCGCCAAGCCGCGCAACCGCATGATCTCCCCCGGTCGTCCAGAGGTGCCTGCTGGTAAAGGTTCCCTCTGACGGGAATGTTTCAACGCTGTGTAATCGGTTTATAAAATGTCGGGCCGGGAGTTCCGGTCCACGTACCCTCCAGGGTGGCGCGGACGAAGGGGGCGACCGGAAGAGATGCGGAGCGTCCAGATGCGGAGCAAGGCTGAGCTGGAGTCGGCGATCGCGGGCGGCGGGCGCGCGGCCCTGGTGATCAACTCCCGCTCCCGGCGGGGCCGGCGGCTCTACGGCACGGCGCGCCGGCTGCTGCGCGAGGCGGGCCTGGAGTTCCCGCACGTCTTCCCGGTGACCGACCCTGCCCGCCTGCGGGAGCTCTTCGCCGACGTCCTCGCCCTGGAGCCCGACCTCGTGGTCGTCGGCGGCGGGGACGGCACGGTCGCCGAGGCCGTCGGGCACCTGGCGCACCGCGACATCGCGCTCGGGGTGCTGCCGCTCGGCACCACCAACAACTTCGCCCGCAGCCTGGAGCTGCCGCTCGACCTGCCGGGCGCGGTCGCGACCCTCGCCCTCGGCCGGCCGGGCGGCGGGAAGGTCGCCGACGTCGACGTCGGCTGGTTCGAGTCGACGGGCGACCCGCAGGGCGAGGGGCCCGGCGCCGACCGCGAGCACATCTTCGCCAACATGGTCAGCCTCGGCCTGTCGGTCCAGGTCGCCGAGCACGTCCCGCACACGCTCAAGCGGTTCATCGGCCGCCCCGCCTACGCGCTGACGGCGGCGGGGCTGCTGCCCCGGCACGAGGCGTTCACCGCCCGGATCACGATCGACGGCGAGACGCACGAGGTCTCGACGCACCAGCTGAACGTCGCCAACGGCGCGCACCACAGCGGGCAGCGCATCGCCCGCGACGCCAGCCCGGACGACCGGCTGCTGGCCGTGTACCGGCTCGGCGACGAGCGGCGGCTGCGGCTGGCGTCGGCCACGGCCCGGCACGTCCTCACCGGCCCGTGGCGGTCGCTGGACGACGACGCCTTCCTCACCACGGCGAACGTGGAGATCGAGACCGACCCGCCGATGCAGGTGGACGTGGACGGCGAGGTCCGCGGCCGCACCCCCGTGTCGATCAAGCTGCGCGGCAACGCGCTGCGGGTGATCGTCCCCCGGACGTTCGTCGACACCTGACCGGCCGCGAGACGCCGCGGGCGGCCGGGCCCGTCAGCCGGTCGCGCCGCGCTCGTCGGCCATGACGTAGGCGCCCGCCTCCAGGCGCTCGATCACGCCGAGCGTCCAGGTCCTGGCGGAGTCGGCGGAGTGGACCCACCAGCCGAGCAGCTCGCGCAGGTGGTCGGAGCGGTCCAGCTCGTCCAGGGGCGGGGCGACGGAGGCGCGCCAGGCGGCCAGGCCGTCGAGGCGCTCGCGCAGCAGGGCGAGCGCCTCGGCGCGCGGCAGCTCGGTGAGGAACCCGAGGCCCGCCGTCAGCATCTCCGGATGCCGGACGTCCACCGTGGAGAGGGCGGAGCGCAGCAGCCGGTGGAACTCCGCCCGGCCGGCCTCGGTGATCTCGTAGTCGGTGTGCGGCGGGCCCGCCTCGCTCTCCTCCACCTCGTGGGCGTGCAGCAGGCCCTCCTTGGCCAGCTGCCTGAGCGCGTGGTAGATCGAGCCCGGGTTGACGTGGGCCCACTCGTCCGAGCCCCAGGAGAGCAGCTCGCGGCGGACCTCGTAGCCGTGCGCCCGCCCGAACCTGCGCACCCCGCCGAGCACCAGCAGCCGCGTCGTCGACATCCTCTCCCCCTGATCGCAAACCCGTTCAGGGTAGAGGCTCCGGCGGCCGCGCGCGCGGTCCTCAGCGCTTCAGGGCGTCGAGATCCTCCGGGGCGAGCACCAGATCCGCGGCGGCGACGTTCTCCTCCAGGTGGTCCGGGGAGCCGGTGCCCGGGATCGCGAGCATCACCGGCGAGAGCGCCAGCAGCCCGGCCAGCAGCACCTGCGGCACGGTGGCGCCGTGGCGGGCGGCGACCGCGTTGACGCGCGCGTCGTCGGGGATGCCGAACCCGCCGAGCGGGAAGTAGGGGGCGTAGGCGATGTGGTCGCGCTCACATACGGCGAGGAGCTCGGCGTCCTGCGGCCGCGTCACGTCGAACCGGTTCTGGACGGCCGCGACCGGCGCGATCCCGCGCGCCTCCTCCAGCTGGGCGAGGCTCACGTGGCTCAGCCCGAGATGCCTGATCAGCCCCTCCTCGCGGAGCGCGGCCAGGACGGCGAAGCGCTCCCCGACCGGCTCGTCCCCCGGGGCCTCCAGCCCGCCGGGCCGCAGGTAGACCAGGTCGAGACGGTCGAGCCCGAGCTCGGTGAGGTTGCGCTCCACCTCGGCGCGCAGCTCCGACGCCGGGAGCTGCCCGGACGGGAAGGGGTCGCCCGGGCCCCGGTACGGGCCCACCTTCGTGGCGACGACCAGGCCGGGCGGGTAGGGCGCGAGCGCGGCGCGGATCATCTCGTTGGCCGCGGGGCCGCCCTCGTAGTAGTAGAACGCGGCCGTGTCGACGTGGTCCACGCCCAGCTCGACGGCCCGCTGGAGGATCTTGATTCCGGTGTCCCGGTCGTTGGCGGGGCCGCCTCGGGTGCTCGCGGGCAGCCGCATCGCGCCGAAGCCCATCCGGGAGATCCGCAGGTCGCCGCCGAGGTCGAAGTGTCGTGTCATGCGGTCCACTGTGCTGCGCCCGCCGGTCCGCGGCGAACGGCTGGCAGCTTGCTGCCACGGCGGCGGGCGGCGGGCCGCGTGGCAGACTGGGTCCGTGAGCGTCGATCTGGACCGCAACGTCGTGCTGCGCGGCGAGGAGGAGCTGGTCGAGCGCGCCGGACGGCTGTTCTTCGCGTGCGAGGAGTTCGCGTGCGCCGCGACGGACCAGAACACGTGGGCGCTGCCCGGGCTGCGGGAGTGGATCGTCGCCGAGCGGCGCCGGATCCGGCCCGCCCCGGCCGTCCGCAAGCTGTACAACCCGGCGGCCCTGGCCGACGAGGAGTCCGAGCGGCGGCTCCTCGCGATCGCCGCCGCGGGCGCGCGGGTGCGGATCTGCCCGGCGCCGCTCCCCCACGAGACGATCATCGTGGACCGGAGGGTCGCCATCCTCGCCGGCCCGGCCGAGGGCGGCGTCCGCGAGTACACCGTCGTCCGGTCGCCGGGCGTGGTGAAGGGCGTGGTCTCGCTCTTCGAGGCGACGTGGGAGACGGCGGCCGACCTGGCCGACCACCGGCGCGGCCGCCCGCCCGCGCTGAACGAGGAGAGCCTGCGCATCCTGCGGCTGCTCGGCGGCGGGCTGAAGGACGAGGCCGCCGCGCGCCGGCTCGGCATGTCGCTGCGCACCTACCGGCGCCGCGTCGCGGAGATCCTGACCCTGCTGGACGCCGACTCACGCTTCCAGGCGGGCCTGCGCGCCCACGAGTTCGGCCTGGTCGGCTGAGCCCCTCAGCCGCCGACGAGCGGGACGAGCCTGATGAAGACCAGGTCGGGGTCGCCGGTGAGGTCGATCTCCTCGTCGAGGTCCTCGACCTGCCGGTCGGCGGCGAGGACGAAGAACCCGTTGCCCAGGAAGGCGCGCTCGGCGATGTCGGCCTGCCGCTCCCAGTCCAGGCGGCGGGGCTCGCGCAGCCGGTAGCCGTTCAGCTCGGCCTCGGCGCCGTCCGGGCGGACCAGGCCGTGGAACCGGTCGGAGGGGCGGGCGTTGTGCCGGGCGACCTCCTCGCGGACCCGGAGCCTGATCAGCTCCCGGAGGGTCATCCGGTCGGGCAGCCCGGCGACCTGGAACCCGGCGACCGGCGCGCCGGCGGCCGTCTCGTCGCGGAAGTGCACGGCGGGCATCAGGCGCCTCGCTTGATCTGCGTCAGGATGGACTCGTCGTCGATCGCGGCGTCGGCGGCGAGCAGGAACGCCTTGCTGAGGATGAGGGAGAGCCGCTCGTCCTCGAACGGCAGGAAGACCTTGGCGCCCGCGGCGCGGCGCTCCGGGACGACGCACAGGAACGTGTCGTCCGGCTCCATCACGATGTTGGCCGAGCCGAGGTGGATCCTGTAGGTGCGCAGGTCGCCGCGCACGACCAGGTGGCGGCCCTCGATCGAGCAGCGGTCGGCGATCTTCGTGCGCGGCAGGACGCGTTCCAGGGCGTTCCCGCGGGTCCGGGCCGACTCGCCGAGGTCGGCGTACCACGCGCGCACCCAGTACTCGTGGGCCTCGCCGTCCTCCCACATGGGGTCGGCGGCGATGGAGGTGACGCCGACGAACAGGTCCACGTCCCGCATCGCCTCGCTGAACACCAGCGGCGGGACGTCGGCGAGGGCCGCCTCCCGCCAGCCGTCGCCGTCGCCGCGGCGGTCGAACACCACCCGGTTCGTGCCGGCGATCTCATGCTCGCCCTGCCAGTCGGCCAGGACGTGGGAGAACCTGACCCGCCACTCCCCCGCCGCGAGCGTCCGGGCCGCCTCGTCGGAGCCTCCGCCGTCCCAGGGGCCGAGCAGGGCGCTCGTCCAGCCGCGGGCCCGGAACAGGGCGAACATCCGCCGGTAGTGGACGAGGTGCGCGGCGAACCGGTTGGAGTAGGTCCCGGTCTCCTCTTCCGCCGGGGTGAGGAGGTAGATCTCGCGGAACGCCTGCTTGAAGGGCTGCCGGATGCGCCGCTCGACGAGCAGGTCGCGCCAGGCGCGCACCTCCTCCGGCCGCGACCTGATGGGGTGCCACAGCCGGACGGACGCGTCGTCGGCGGCGTCCGGCAGTCCGTCGGTCTCGGGCAGGACGGTGCGCCACTCGCCGGGCGCGGCCTCGATCTGCCAGAGGAGGGTGCGCACCGCCGGCCCGGCGATCGGATGGCGCAGCAGCGTGTCCCGCCACCGGCCGAACGGGTGGACGGCGTCGACGGTGAAGCCGCCCTCCAGCGCCCGCGCGAGCGTGACGAGCTGGGCGTTGACGCGTGCGACGAGGTCGCGGAGCTCCTTGACCTCGTCCTTGTGGTCGCGGCGGACGGGCACGGGGACGCCCTTCAGCGCCGTGCCGCCCTTCTCGAAGGTCAGCTCGGCCTTGCCCGTGGTGATCGTGACGAGGGCCGTGTAGTCGCCGAGTTCCCTGCGCAGGACGCCGCCGGGGCCGAAGCCGAGGTCGGGGAGGCGCAGCGCGACCTCGGTCCGCTCGGCCAGGGCGGCCTCGACCTTCTTGAGCATCTTGTCGAGCTGCTTGGGCACCCCGGCGTGCCGGACGATCCCGCGAACGGTCCGGATCGCGGTGACCAGCTCGGGCGTGGGGAACTCCTGCGCGGCCCGGACGATCTCGTACAGCAGCGCCTGTGACGGCAGCGTCCTCGCCTGCGTCGGGGCCACCGAGACGCCGGGCAGGAGCCGGTCGAACAGGGCGGGCAGCCACGGCTCGTCGCGCAGCAGCGCGATGCGCGCGGCGAGGCCGACGGCGGCGACCTCGTCCCCGGTGAACGCCCTGTCCGCGCGGAACGGGATCTCTCCCTCCTGGACGGCGCGGGCGCGGGCCGCGGCGGCCTCCAGGGCGCGGCGGGCGAACTCGGCGCAGGCGGGGACGGCGGCGACGCGCTCCCACACCTCGGGCGGGACGGGCGGGGAGTTGAACGACCGGCTCTCGGCCACTTGGGCGAGCAGCACCCGCTCCACCGGAGCGAGGCGCACGACGGCGTCCAGTTCGTCCTGCACGATCGGTCCCTTCCATTTCTGGCGCAGGCGTCCGGCGACCGCGCGCAGGACGTCGTCGCCCGCGAGCCCGCCGACCGCGAGCAGCGCGAACGGCTGGTCGAGGCGCTCGCGGGCGAGAAGGTACTCGACCAGCTTCCGGGCGGGCCCGGCGAGGTCGGGCCACGGCCCCGTGCAGCGGACCAGCGTGCCCGCGCCGAGCACGAGGTCGGCCCAGTTGCGCTGGGCCAGCCCGCCGACGAGCGCCTGGAACATCCGCTCGCACGCCTCCGGCGTGTAGCGCGGCTGCCGCTGCTTGGCCTCGTCCTCGATCCTGAGCCGGACGGACATCGACACGAACGGCGCCTCCCGGCCGACCGAGTAGGCGGCGGGCACGAGGTCTCCGAGGTCGCGGTCGGACAGCGCCGACAGGTCGGGATACCAGGTGCGGAACTCCTCGTCCTCCGCCGTCGGGTCGGTCATGGCGCGCAGCAGCCGCGCGGTCAGTTCCATCGGGCGTCCTTCCTGATCTGCCGCAGGACGGCCTCGTCGGTGATCCGGTGGTCGGCGGCCAGCAGGAACGCCGTGCCGAGGACGCGTGCCAGCACCTCGTCCTCGAACGGCAGGAACAGGCCCTTCTGCCCCGTCCGGCGGGACGGCTCGATCCGCAGCCGGTCGCCGCCCGGCTCCATCAGCACGCCGCCGGAGCCGAGGTGGACGCGGTAGGTGCGCAGCCCGCCGCGGACGACGAGGAACCGCCCGTCGACCGCGCAGCGGCCGGCGAGCCTCGTGCCGGGCAGGATCCGGCGCAGCACGTCCGCCCGGATCTCGGCGGTCGCGGACGGCGCGCCGAACGGGTCCTCCTCCGCGGCCGGGACGAGGTGCAGGAACAGGTCGGCCTCCCGCATCCCCTCGCTGAACACCGGCGGCGGAACGGCCCGCGGCGGCTCCTCCCGCCAGGACCCGGCGACCCGCCGCTCGAACGTCACCCGCGCCCGGCCCTCGCGGCAGCCGACCCGCCACGCGCCCCCGGCGAGGACGCGCCGTTCCTCCCCGTCGAAGCGGCCGCGGCGCAGGTCGGTCTCGGCGCCGGGCGGGCCGGGCCGGTAGGTCTCCCGGAACGCCTGCCGGAACGACTGCGCCATCCGGTTGCCGGTCACGAAGCTCCGCCAGGCCCGGACGGCGCCCGGGAGCGCACGCACCGGATGCCACAGCCGCACCCGCGCGCCGCCCGGCGGCACGGGCAGGGCGCGGCCGTCCACGGTGACCAGCACGTCCTCGCCGGGCGTGGCGGCGTGCCAGTGCCCGTCCGGCTCCTCGAACTCCCAGATCAGACCGTGCGCGACCCGTCCGGTGACCGGATGGTCGCGGTAGTGCCGGCACCACTGCCCGTAGGGCCAGGTCCGCTCGGCCGCCATCAGCGCCTCGACCCGGGCCCGCTCGGCGGCCAGCGTCGCGCGGACCCGCCTCGCCAGCGCCTTCGTCTCCTTGACCTGCGCGGCGAAACCCGTCCTGAGCGCGCCCGGGACGGTCGGCAGCGGGCGGCCCTCCGCGCCGATGAAGGTGAGCCGGACGGTCATCGGGTCGGCGATGGCGAGGACCGCCTGGTAGCCGCCGATGTCGCGGGCCAGCGAGCCGTCGCGGCCGAGCCCGTGCGCGGGCACCCCGGACTCGGCGGGGCCGGCGGGCCCGGCTGAGGCGGGCGGGCGGTCCAGAAGGTCGAGCGCGGCCGGCGGCCGGTGGTCGTCGGACATGAGGTGATCTTTCCAGATGGAAGCGCCGGTTCCGGGACGGTTCAGGTGATCACACGCCGATCTGCCGCCGGATCGAAGGGTCGGTGATCTTGTGGTCGGCGGCCAGCAGGAACGCCTTGCTGAGGATGAGCGAGAGCCGCTCGTCCTCGAACGGCAGGTACAGCGTGCCGGGGGGCCGGCGGCCCTGGACGACGCACAGGTAGGCGCCGTCCGGTTCCATCAGCACGTTCGCCGACCCGAGATGGATCCTGTAGGTGCGCAGCTCGCCGCGCACCACCAGGTGGCGGCCGTCCAGGGCGCAGCGGCCGGCGATCCTCGTGCGCGGCAGGATGCGCTCCAGCGCCGCGCGGCGGACCTCGGCGCTCGCGGTCAGCGCCCCGAAGCCCGCCTCGCGCCGGTAGGCGGCGTGACGGTCCTCGCCCCGGTCGGCCCAGTCCGGGTCGGCGGCGATGGAGGTGACGCCGACGAACAGGTCCACGTCCCGCATCGCCTCGCTGAACACCGGCGGCGGGACGTCGGCGAGCGGCGCCTCCCGCCAGCGCCGGCCGTGCCTGCGCTCGAAGCGGACCTGGTCGGTCGTGGCGTGCTCGATCGCCCAGTCGCCGTCGTCGTCGACCGGCTCGTGGTAGAAGCACGCCCGCCATTCGCCGCCGCCGAACTCGCCGCGCGCCTCGCCCTGGCGGCCGCCTTCGTGCCGGCCGAGGAAGTTCGACTGCCAGCCCCGCTCCTTGAACAGCGCGTACAGCCGCCGGTAGTGGACGATGTGCGCCGCGTACCGGTTGGAGTAGGTCGCGGTGCCCTCCTCCGCGGGGGTGAGGAGGTAGATCTCGCGGAACGCCTGCTTGAACGGCTGCCGGACCTGCTGGTCGACGACGCGCTCCCGCCAGGCCCGCACCTCGTCCACGGCCGCCCGGATGGGATGCCAGAGCCTGACCCGCGCGGCGTCGCCGCCGGGAGCGCCGAGGGACGCGCGCCAGCGGCCGTCCTCGCCCTGGAACTCCCAGATGAGGCCGTGGACGACCGCCCCGGTGATCGGGTGGTCGCGGTAGAACTCGCGCCATTCGGCGTAGGGCCAGGCGCGGTCCTCGGACAGGAGGCCCTCGACGCGCGCCCGCTCGCCCGACAGCGTCGCCCGCACCTCCTTGGCGAGCGCCTTCAGGCGCCTCAGCTCGTCGGGGAAGCCGTCCTTGACCGCGGCCGGGGCCGTCCGGGAGACGCGGCCGTCCGGGCCGGTGAAGGTGACGCGGACGGCCGCCGCGCCTTCGACCGCGACGCGCGCCGTGTGGTCGCCGAGGACCCGCTCCGCCGAGCCGTCCGGGCCGAGGCCGTGGGCGGGGACGGTGCGCTCCACGAGCTGCGCCCGCGTGATGCCCTGCCGCTCGGCCGCCGCCTGGAGCGCCGTGTCGAGCTGCTTGCGCAGCGCGCGGTTGGTGACCGGCGCGCGGAGCCGCCAGAGCGCGTCGAGCGCGCGCGGATCGTCGACCGCGCCCAGCGCGTTGATCGCCGCGCCCGCGACCTTGGGGCCCTCGTAGAGGTCGCGGCCGGCCGTCCCCATGCGCAGGGCGACCGCGTGGAGCCGGGGCACCGCCTCCGGGCCGCCGGTGAGGGCCGCCGCCCAGACGAGGCCGCGCGCGACGTCTCCGTGGTGCGGATGGACCAGATGGTGGTACCCGCAGGACGACTCGGTGTGCGGGCCGTCCTCTCGGGGGCAGTGCGGCTCGTCCTCCGCCAGCACGCGGAGGCACTCGGCGACGTCCTCCCGCGCGGCCGCCTCGTCGGCGAGGGCGACGCACGCGCGGTGCCACGCGCGCGAGGGCCGCGGCGCCGACAGGCTCGCCAGGTGCCGGACGAGCCGGGTCAGCTCGGCCGACGGCGCGTCCCGCACCCGCTCGCGGAGCGGCGCGGCCCAGGCGTCGTGGGCGGGGAGCACCCCCTCGGGCAGGTACGTCTCGTCCACGCTCGCCAGCAGCGCCCGCAGGCGGCGGTCGACCCGCTGCCGGTACCCGATCGGGACGTCGGTCCGCGCGAAGAGGCCGTTGACGTGCTTCAGCAGCGGCGCCATCTCGCGCAGGGCCCCGGCGCCGAGGCGCTCGGCGCCGGGGAGGGCCTCTTCGATGAGCAGGGCGAGCCGGTAGCCCTCCTCCCCGGACTCGCAGGCGCGCGCCATCAGCGCCTGGACCGTTCCGGGACCGTCGTCGGCGCGCGCTTCGGCGGCGAGGGCGTCGTCGGGCATGCCGGGATGCTGGCAGAACCGACCGACAAAACGCGCCGCGGCGACACCTTCTCAGTGACTTCATGGTCACCTACGCTCGTGGGGTACCGATACAGAATGAGATTCGGGACTGCCATGACGCACAGCGTGGTGATCATCGGGAGCGGGTTCGGCGGGATCGGGATGGCGATCCGGCTGCGGCAGGCCGGCGTCCGCGACGTGGTGATCCTGGAGAAGGCCGGCGACCTCGGCGGGACCTGGCGCGACAACACCTACCCGGGCGCGGCCTGCGACGTCCCGTCCCACCTGTACTCGTTCTCGTTCGAGCGCAAGACCGACTGGTCGCGCCGCTTCCCGCCGCAGGCGGAGATCCTGGAGTACCTGCGGCACTGCGCCCGCGAGCACGGCGTCCTGGACCGGATCCGGTTCGGCGCCGAGGTGACCGAGGCGCGGTTCGACGAGGACGCGGCGCTCTGGCGGATCTCCACCACGACCGGGGACCTCGCCGCGCGGGTGCTGGTCTCGGCGTGCGGGCAGCTCAACCGGCCCGAGCTGCCGCCGATCGAGGGCCGCGAGTCGTTCACCGGACCGGCCTTCCACTCCTCCCGCTGGGACCACGGCGCCGACCTGCGGGGCAGGCGCGTCGCGGTGATCGGGACGGGCGCGAGCGCGGTCCAGATCGTCCCGGAGATCGCCCGGGAGGCGGCGGAGCTGCTGCTGTTCCAGCGGTCCGCCCCGTACGTGATCGACAAACCCGACCGGCCGTACCGGGACTGGGAGCGGGCCGCGCTGCGGGCCGTGCCGGGGCTGTACGCGCTGAGCCGCGCCCGGATCTACGCGCTGTTCGAGGCCCGCGCGCTCGGCTTCATCCGGTACCCGCGGCTGATGGGGATCATGGAGCGCGGCTTCCGCCGCCACCTGGCCGAGCAGGTCGCCGACCCCGCGCTGCGCGCCGAGCTCGTCCCCGGCTACCGGATGGGGTGCAAGCGGATCCTGCTGTCCGGCGACTACTATCCGGCGCTGAGCAGGCCGGACGTCCACCTGATCACCGACCCGATCGAGCGCGTCACCCCGACGGGCATCCGGACCGCGCGCGGCGCGCACGAGGCCGACGTCATCGTGTACGCGACCGGGTTCCGCTCCACCGAGTTCCTGTCCCCCATGAAGATCGTCGGACGGGGCGGGCGGGAGCTGAACGAGGCCTGGCGGGACGGCGCGCAGGCCCACCTCGGCATCACCGTCAGCGGCTTCCCCAACCTGTTCCTGCTGTACGGGCCCTACACCAACCTCGGGCACAACTCGATCATCTACATGCTGGAGTCGCAGTTCCGGTACGTCCTCGGATGCGTGGAGGCGCTGCGCGGCGCCGGCCTGGCCTGGATCGAAGTGAAGCCCGACGTGCAGGACGCGTTCACCCGGGAGATGCAAGAGCGGATGCGCTCGACCGTCTGGGAGGCGGGCTGCCGGAGCTGGTACATGACGGAGGGCGGGAAGGTCGTCAACAACTGGCCGGGCTACACCTTCGCCTACCGCCGCGCGACCCGCCGCCCCGACCCGCGGCACTTCCGCGCGCGGCGTGCCGCCGCCCGGTAGGGAACGCGCCCTAGGCTCGGTGCCATGCCGACCGCCTTCATCACCGGCGCGACCGCGGGGATCGGTGCCGCCTTCGCCCGCCGCCTCGCCTCCGACGGGTTCGACCTGGTCCTGCTGGCCCGCGACGCCGAACGGCTGGAGCGGACCGCCGCCGAGCTGCGCGCGGCCTACGGCGTGCGCGCCGAGACGCTGCCCGCCGACCTGTCCGCCGAGGAGGGCCTGGCCGCGGCCGAGGAGCGCGTCCGCAAGGACGTCGACCTGCTGGTCAACAACGCCGGGTTCGGCAATAAGGGAGTGTTCCTGGACGTCCCGGTGTCGGACGAGCTGACCATGCTGCGCGTGCACTGCGAGGCCGTCCTGCGGCTCACGCACGCCGCGCTCCCGGGGATGCTCGCGCGCGGCCGGGGCGGCGTCGTCAACGTCTCGTCGGTCGCGGCGTTCGCGACGCGCGGCACCTACGGGGCGTCCAAGGCGTGGGTCGTGAACTTCAGCCAGGGCGTCGCCGCCGACATCCGGAAACGGTCGCGGGGCCGCGTCCGGGTGATGGCGCTGTGCCCCGGTTTCGTGCACACCGAGTTCCACGACCGCGCCCAGATGGACATGTCGGACGTCCCGGACTTCATGTGGCTGGACAAGGACGACGTCGTGGCCGCCGCCCTGCGCGACCTGCGCCGCGGCGTGCAGGTCAGCGTCCCGGGAGCGCAGTACAAGGCCGTCGTCGGGCTCACACGGCTCCTGCCCCGGGGGCTCGTCTCCCGCCTGTCGTCCACCCGCGGCCGTCAATACGATTGATCATGTAGTCAAGGGTCACGGCCTTGTCACGGGCGGTGCGAGAGGGCATCGTGGCAGGGCGAGTCGCTTCGAGGCGCGCCGGACGACTCTTCCCGCCCCCGTCCGCCGAAGGGTCTTTCCCGATGGGTCACGACCTGGGCTACGCCGCCCTCGCCCTGCTCGCCACCACCGTCTACTACATCGCCTTCCTCGTCTTCCGCGTCTCCGCGCGCCGGATGGAGCCGCTGCGGGGCAGCCGCCCGTTCCGCGTCGCCCGGCTCATGCTGACCGACCCCGTCTGGCTGGGCGGCGGCCTGCTGCTGTTCCTCGGCCTCGGCTACGAGGTCGTCGCGTTCTCCGCGGTGCCGCTCGCCGTCGCGCAGCCCGTCTTCGCCCTCGGCCTGGTGCTCCTCGTCGCCTTCGCGGCCGGGGTCCTCGGCGAGCGGCTGAGCCTGCGCGAATGGGCGAGCGTCGCGCTGTTCGTCCTCGCCACCGGGCTGATCGGCCTGTCGGCCACGACCGAGGGCGAGCCGCACGCCGACGCCACCCTCGCCGGGACGCTCGCCCGGCCCTGGACGATGCTCGCCGTGTGCGCCCCGGCGGTGGTCGCCGCGGCCCTGGTGTGGCTCGTCGGCGACCGCCGCGCGGGCGGGCGGCACGCCCGCAGGCTCGCCGGGGTCGCCTACGGGATCGGCGCCGGGGCCTGCGCCGGGCTGGCCGAGGCCGGCATCCGCGGCATCTCGCTCGTCTACCAGGACACCGGCAGCGCGCGGGCGGTCCTGGAGTCCCCCTACCCGTACCTGACGATCGGCCTCGCCGCGATCGCGCTCGGGCAGCTCCAGGTCGCGCTGCAGCGCTGCCGGATCGCGATCGTCGCGGTCGTGCTCACCGTCATCGGCCGGACCTACCTCGTCCTCAGCAGCACCGTCCTGTTCGACGAGCAATGGCCGCGCGACACGGCGCCGTTCGCGCTCCGGGCGGGCGGATTCGCGCTCGCGCTGGCCGCGCTGGCGCTGTTCCCCCGCTACGAGGACCCGTCCGCGCAGACGCGACGGGCCACCGCCGGCAAACGGGTGCGCGCCGCCCCCTGATCGCCTACAGTGCGGCCCATGGCCCTGCCCTCCCGCCGGTCCGTCGGTCTCGCGCTGCTCGGAGCCTGCCTGGGGCTCGCGCCGCTCGCCGCCACCGCCACCCCCGCCGACGCCGTCGTGGGCGGCGCCCCGGCGCCCGCCGCCCGGTACCCGTGGATGGCCGCCGTGGGCTCCCCCATCTTCTTCGTCCGCCCGGCCGGGCAGTTCTGCGGCGGCGTCCTGGTGAAGCCCGACCGGCTGCTCACCGCCGGCCACTGCGTGTCGATGTTCCGCCGGGTCCCCGGCGTCCTCACCGCCACCTTCGGCCGGGACGACCTCGCCGGCCGCGGCGGGGAGACGGTCACGGTGAAGTCCGTGCGCATGCACCCGAAGTACCGCGAGACGACCTTCAAGGACGAGACCGTCAGCCACCACGACCTCGCCGTCCTCACGCTCGCGCGCCGCGTGAACCGCCCGCCCGCGCCCCTCGGCGCACCCGGCTCCGCCCGCACCGGAGAGATCGCCGGGTGGGGCTTCACCTCCGAGAACGACCTGTTCAACACCCGCCTTCGGGCCGCCCGCGTCCCGCTCCCCGGCGACGCGGCGTGCCGGCGCGCCTACGGCGACTCCTTCGACCCCTCCGACATGCTGTGCGCCGGATCCGCCAAGGCCGACTCGTGCCAGTTCGACAGCGGCGGCCCGCTCATCGCGGGCGGGCGCGTCGCCGCGCTCGTCTCCTGGGGCTACGGCTGCGGCAAGCCCGGTTACCCCGGCGTCTACGCCAGGCTCACCTCCCTGCCCTGACCCCGCCCCGCCCGCCCCCGGCGCAGCGCGGAACGTTCCTACCCGCGCGGACGGATAAACTCGCCCGCGTGTCCGAGCCCAAGTTCGAAGTCCAGATGCTGCACGACCGCGTCATGATCAAGTCCGAGAAGGACAGCGGCGAGCGCCGCAGCACCGGCGGCATCGTCATCCCCGCGACGGTCGAGCAGCAGAACCGCCTGGTATGGGGAGAGGTCTGCGGGGTCGGCCACCACGTGCGGATCGTCAAGCCGGGCGACCGCGTCCTCTTCCACCCCGCCGACCAGTACGAGGTCGAGATCCAGGGCGAGAACTACCTGATCATGCGCGAACGCGACCTCCACGCCATCGCCAGCGAACGCCCAGAGCACGGCACTGGGTTGTATCTATAGCCTTTTTCTCCTCCTCGGGCCTGGCGGCCCTCCATCGTCGAAAAACGCGGCGATCGCTGGCATCGCTCCGGCTCGCCTTGCGGCTCGCTGCGCGATCAGATTCTTGCTTCGCTCGAATCTGCCTTCGGACGCGATCGCGGGCCCCGGGTTGTCGCGGGGTGCTGTGGTGGCTGAGGTCGTCGCAGTAGTGGGTGCTGGTCCGCGGTATGGCTGCCGGACTTCATCTGCTGATGGGCCGCCAGTGCCCGCTGGGCGGGCGTGACAGGCCCTATCGCGCTTCCGCCGTCGCCCAGCCTCCCGAGAGCGACCGGCGGTCGCTTTGCCTCGGCTCGAATTCCGCGCGGGACCTGCCAGGCGGCCGCGAGTGCTCCGGAGATCTCGCCGCATGGCGTTCAGCGCCGGATGCGGAGCGGCCCGGAGCCCGCAGCCGCCTGGAAATGGGCATCTGCCTGGCCGGAGTGACGCGTCAGTGCGCGGCCTCGAACTTCTGGAGCACATCGGCGGGAATACGCCCGCGGTCGTTGACGGGGATTCCCGCCGACCTCGCCCACCGGCGGATCTCGGCGCTGCGCTCGCGGCTGCCCGCCGTGCGCGTGGCGCTCCTCGCCGCGGTGCGGCGCGCCTTGCGGGCGTGCTCCCGGTAAGGCTCGATGACCTTGCGCAGTTTGGCGGCGTTCTTCTTGTTCAGGTCGATCTCATAGGACCTGCCGTCCAGCGAGAACGACACGGTTTCCACCGCCTCCCCGCCGCTGATGTCGTCGACCAGGCGAACCTTGACCTGCTGCGCCATGAATTGCCTTCCCCCTCGTTCACTGACGAATGACGGTCCCGTCTTCATACTAGGCCGCCGGGGAACAGGCCAGGTCATCGCAACCGCGCCGCCACGGCCGCGTCCGGGCGAGGCACCGCCCCCATGTTCCGGTATAAAGGCAGCAGACCGGCGCGGACACGATGCTTCTGCAATTCGGACCCTGTCTTGGCAATTTCTTGTGCCCAGGGTGTCTATTGCGGTGCTCTTCTCGGCCGGACTCTCAGGGGGTGACCGGGAAGTTGCCGCGGAAGGTGTCGTGCGGGTCGTGGTGGGCCTTGACGCGGCGGAGGCGGGCCAGCGCCTCGGGGGCGAAGGCGCTCGCGGCGGTCTCCTCGGGGTTGAGGAACGTGAAGGGCTTGCGTCCGCTGGCGGGCAGCAGGCCGGCGAGCGCCTCCTGCTTCGCGGCGACCGCCTCGGCGGTCGCCGGATCGGCCGGAATGCCGAACATGTACAGCGCGTAGGGCTCGGTGAGCGGCCCGTGCGGGCTGTCGGAGGGACGGGCGAACGCGCCCTCCAGGTGCCGGATCTGCACGCTCAGCAGCGGGGCGATGGGATCGGCCAGCAGCGCCTTGGCCGCGCGGTCGTCCAACTCCGTGAGCAGTTCGGCCCGTGAGCGGCCGGCGCCGGGGTCGGTGGGCTCGGCCGTGATGGCGCCCAGCTCGGAGACCGGCATGGTCGCCCTGCCGTCGGACAGGGGGCGGGCGAGCCGGTCCAGGGGGCGCAGCAGGTCGCGCGCCTCGTCCGCCGGGCCGAGGTGGGTGACGTCCACGGCGACCATCGGGTCGGCGCCGGGGAAGTGCAGCAGGTCCAGCCAGACGGTCAGCTCGTCCGGGGCGACGGCGGTGATCTGCCGGTAGGCGTCCATCACCTCGGGCGCGTGCGCGGCCGGCCACAGCATCCGGCCGCCGTACAGGTGCGGCGCCGGGTGCAGCTCCAGATCGAGGGACGTCACGACGGCGAGCCCGCCGCCCCCGCCGCGCAGCGCCCAGAACAGGTCGGGGTCGGCGTCCGCGGTGACGCGCCGGCGGCGGCCCTCGCCGTCCACGACCTCGAAGGCGGTGACGCTGTCGGCGACCCACCCGTGGGCGCGGCCGAACCAGCTCAGCCCGCCGCCGAGGGCGACCCCGGCGACACTGACCACGGGAGAGCTTCCCGGCAGCCCGGTCAGGCCGTGCGGCGCGGCCGCCGCCTGGAGCCGCCCCGAGGCGACGCCCGCGCCCACCCGGGCCCGGCGGGCCGCGGGGTCGATCTCCAGGCCGTCCAGCCGCCGGGTGCGCAGCAGGATCGCGCCCTCGGTGCGGCCGGTGGCGCCGTGCCCGTTGGGCTGCGTGGCGATGGCCGTCCCGGCGGAACGGGCGTACCGGACGAGGGCGGCGACGTCATCGGCGTCGGCGGCCTCGACCACGGCCTCCACCGGCTGCTCCACGGCCAGGTTCCAGGGACGCCGAGCGGCGTCGAATCCGGCGTCGCCGGGCAGCAGGACCCGTCCGCGGACAGCGGCGCGCAAGTCGTTCATCATTTCCTCCGATTCAGCAGGTCATCAAGCCCTGCACCAGAATCTAGAAGGAGAAGCGACCGGCGATAAGGTGCAATCCCATGACGGAAAACTGGGTCAATCTGGCGGAGCGGATCGGGGCCGACCTCCACCTCGACCTGCCCGGCGGCGGGCGGCGGGCAGCCCTGACCCGCGCGCTGCGCGCGGCGGTCCGCTCCGGGCGGCTGGCCCCCGGCACCCGGCTGCCGCCCTACCGTTCGCTGGCCGCCGACCTGGGCCTGGCCCGCAACACCGTCGCCGACGCCTACGCCGAACTCGTCGCCGAGGGCTGGCTGACCGCCCGCCAGGGCTCCGGGACGAGGGTGGCGCTCGGCGCGCAGCCCCAGGCCCGCCCCACCGCCCGTTCCATCGGGCGCCGTCCGTCCGAACCGGCGCACGACCTGCGGCAGGGCCAGCCGGACGCCTCGTCGTTCCCCCGCGCCGCCTGGCTGGCGTCGGCGCGCCGGGCGGTCACCGCGGCGCCGAACGAGGCCTTC
>NZ_JBFARL010000044.1:0-46089 GCF_040674655.1 Actinomadura sp. NPDC049753
CGCGTGCGCGCCGAGACGGCCGTCTCGCGGCGTCGCGCCGGGCCGGGGCCCGTCCGGCGCGGGCGCCCAGGCGAAGCCGAGGGCGCCGCCGAGCAGGCCCAGCAGCATCCCGACGAGGAACCCGCCGAAGTTGGACGTGAGGAACGACGCCAGGGACAGCAGCACCGCGAGGATGCCGTAGAAGCTGCGCTGGGCGGGCTGGAACCACATCAGCGCACCCGCGGTGACGAGCAGCGCGCCGATGAGCCAGCTCGCCACCCCGGCCATGCCCTGGTGGACGATGAGCGGCATCGGGGCCAGCGGGATCGCGACCAGCTCGACGCCGCCGAGGACGGCGAACACGCCTCCCCAGAAGGGGCGTGTCCGCCGCCAGCGGAGGAATCCGTGCGGCGCGCGGGGAGCGGGCGGAGCGGGGCGAACGGGTCCGGTGGGAGGGGTCATGGCCTCAGAAGCACTCGGCGCCGAGCTTCATGCTGAGGTCGTTCAGCTTGAAGGTCCCGGCGGTGGTCGCCCACGCGACCTGCTTGACGTTGCGGAGCTCGATCGAGGAGGCCTGCTGCCCGAACATGCCCGCCGGGCCCCGCGCCCCGTCCGGGCCCTTGTCCAGCGTGCTCGCGTCCCGGCCGATCTCGATGTCGGAGAACGTGGCGTCGGCGTTGAGCTGCTCCACGTCCAGGACGAGGTCGCTCGCCTCGACGGGCTTGGCGCCGGTGCCGGCGGTCAGCCGCAGCGTGAACGGGCCGACCTTCACCGACTGGCACATGTCGCGGATCTGCGCGGACCTGATGGCGGAGACCTGCACCGGGTGCTTGGCGCCGTCCTTGCCCGCGTCGACCCCGCCGTACTGGACGAAGCCCTGCCCGCTCAGCGAGTCGGCGCTGACCTTGAAGCTTCCGCCGGAGACGGCGAAGGAGGAGGCGATCGCGCCCTGCGCGGTCATGAAGACCAGGGCGCCCGCGCCGACCGCCGCGGGGGCGGCGATCGCGGCGAACCGCTTCCAGCGGACGCGGCCGGGCGCGGCGTCGGACGAGGGGGACATGGGGGCCTCCGGGGGGTCGTGGTCCGGTGGGGGACCGCGGTGACACGGGTTACTGCTGTGACGCAGAGTGCAAGTTACCCCCAAGTACTTACTTGCGACAAACCGGACAAGCGTCATCAAAGGTAAAAGATTCCAGTTCTCTGACCTGCAAGATCATGTTCTGGAGGAGTCGGCCGCCCCGGCGGCCGTGAAGCGGGAGGACGGCTACGGTAAGTAGCCGCTGACGAGCGCGGGAGACCCGCCTCCGCAAGGGATGGAAAGGGCGCTCAGCCGCCCGCGGCCAGGGTGTCGAGTGCCGCCCGCAGGTCGGCGACGTGGGCTTCCAGCTCGTCGGCGGGCTCGCCGGACCGCAGCCGGGCGACGTCCGCCTCGATGCGGGCGACCCGCTGGTCCAGGGCCGCCAGGAGCCGGTCGCACCCCGCCGGGGCGGCCCCGCCCTCGCCCTCCTCCAGCGTCTGGCGCAGCAGCCGGGCCTGCTGCTGGAGCTGCTGGTTGCGGCGGTGGAGCTCGACGAACACCGACACCTTCGCGCGCAGCAGCCACGGGTCGAACGGCTTGGTGAGGTAGTCGACCGCGCCCGCCGCGTAGCCGCGGAACGCCTGCTCCCCGGCACCGCCGCCCGCGGTGAGGAAGATGATCGGGACGTCCCGGGTGCGCGGCCGGGCCTTGATGTGCTCGGCCGTCTCGAACCCGTCCATCTCCGGCATCACGACATCGAGCAGGATCAGCGCGAAGTCGTCGTTCAGCAGTTCCTTCAGGGCGGCCTGGCCGGAGGTGACCGACACGACCTCCACCGGCAGCGCGTCGAGCACGGCCGCGAGGGCGGTGAGGTTCTCCTCGCGGTCGTCGACGGCCAGAATCCTCGCGTCGTGCGGCACCGGGCTCCCTCACGTCGGTGACGGCCTGCGCCGTCCACCCTGTCATGGTCCTGCGGGGGAGGACAGTGAATCCCCGCAGAGTAAAATTTCTAGGGCAGCCAGCCGGGTTTGACCAGTCCCGACTCGTAGGCGAACACCACGAGCTGCGCGCGGTCCCGCGCCCCGAGCTTCACCATCGTACGGCTGACGTGCGTTTTGGCCGTCGCGGGGCTCACCACGAGCCGGGCCGCGATCTCCTCGTTCGACAGTCCCTCGCCGACCAGCGCCATCACCTCCCGCTCACGCTCGGTGAGCGCGTTCAGCCGCGGCGAGGGCGCGGGCTCCTTGGCCCGCGCGGCGAACTCGGAGATCAGCCGCCGGGTCACGCCGGGCGACAGCAGCGCGTCCCCGTCCGCGACGGCCCGGACGGCGTGGATCAGCTCCACCGGCTCGGTGTCCTTGACCAGGAACCCGCTCGCCCCGCCGCGCAGCGCCTCGAACACGTACTCGTCCAGCTCGAACGTGGTGAGGATCACGATGTGCACGCCGTCCAGCCGCTCGTCGGAGGCGATCCGCCGGGTCGCCTCCAGGCCGTCCAGGCCGGGCATGCGGATGTCCATCAGGATGACGTCGGGACGCAGCCGCCGGGCCAGCGCCACCGCCTCCTCGCCGTCGCCCGCCTCCCCGGCGACCTCGATGTCGGGCTGCGCGTCCAGCAGCGCCCGGAACCCGGCCCGCACCAGCACCTGGTCGTCGGCCAGCAGCACCTTGATCATCGCGCACCCTCCTCGGGCCCGGCCGGGCCGGCGTCCAGCGGCAGCCGCGCCCGCACGCCGAAGCCGCCGCCGGGCCGCGGACCGGCCTCGAACGCGCCGCCGAGCGCGGCGGCCCGCTCGCGCATGCCGCGGATCCCGCTGCCGCCCGGCCGGTCGTCCAGCAGGGACACGCCCCGGCCGTCGTCCTCGACCTCCACCACGATCTCGTGCTCACCGTAGGCGATGCGGACCCGCGCCGTCACCGGTCCGGGGCCGGCATGGCGGGTCACGTTCGTCAGCGACTCCTGGACGATGCGGAACGCGGCCAGGTCGGCGCCGGCGGGCAGCGGCCGCCGCTCCCCGGTGACCTCGGCCTCGACGTCCAGCCCGGCGGACCGCGCGCGGGCCAGCAGGTCGTCCAGCCCGTCCAGCCCGGCGGTCGGGGCGCGGGGCGCGGTCTCGCCCTGCGCCCGCAGCGCGCCGATCACCCCGCGCATCTCGGTGAGCGCCTCCTTGCTGGCGTCCTTGATGGCGGCGAGCGCCGTCCGGGCCTGCTCGGGGTTCTCGTCCATCAGGTGCAGCGCCACGCCCGCCTGCACGTTGATCATCGAGATGTTGTGCGCGAGCACGTCGTGCAGCTCGCGGGCCATCAGCAGCCGCTCCTCGCTGGCCTGGCGGCGCTCCTCCTCGGCGCGCGTGCGGGCGGTCTCGGCGGCGCGCTGCCGGCTCATCCGGATCAGCTCGGCGGTGACGAGCACCACCAGCGCCCAGCCGACCACGAAGCCCGACCCGCCGAGCGTCGGCTCCTCGACCGGGAACGGGCCGCCCTGGCCGCGCTCGGCGGCCGGGACGCCGATCAGCGCGGTGAGGGCGAAGAACGCGGCGAGGCCGGCGCCCGTCCCCGCCCAGACCAGCAGCCGGTGCCCGGCGGTGACGGCCGCCATCATCGCGACGGCCAGGGCCAGCGGCGCCGGGCCGTAGGTGTAGGCGCGCAGGAAGTACAGGGCGGTCACCGCCGCGGTGGCGCACACCGTGAACACCGGGTGCCGGCGCCGGAACAGCAGCAGGACCGGTCCGGCGAGGAGCAGCGTGAAGCCGAGCGCGTCCAGGTCGGTGTGCCCGACGGACTCGCTCCCGTGCTCCCACGGCGGGCCGCCGGGCCGCCCTCCCGACGGCCGGTCGCCCTGCGCGCCCAGTGACCCGCCCACCTGGAGGAACGCGACCAGCAGCGGGACGACCCACACCGGCCACGCGGCGGGCCGCGGCCAGCGCGGCGGCGAAGTGCTCATTCCTGCACGTTAAGTCATGGGTGTGCCGGGCCACGTCGGCCCTGAGGAGTCAGCGCCCCTACTCCGTGGGAGGTATCCGGAGCCGCGCCCCGAGCCACATCAGAACGGACGGAAACGCGGAGGGACCTCCCGCCTGGGACGTCTCGACGCGCATCGGCGGGCGCGCCAGCGCGGCGAACCGCCGGGCCTGCTCGTCGCTCCTCCCCGCCGCGACCAGGACCGACACCGGGGGCGGCGGGACGTTCTGGAGCCGCCACAGCAGGTCGTCGCCGAGCCGGTAGCGCTCGCTGCCGCCGTAGAGGTCGCCCGCCGGCGCGCCGAACCGGCCGCCGACGCTCGCGGCGGCGGCGAACCGGTCGGAGCGCACCATGGCGAGCCGCGCCGCGCACCATCCGCCGTCGCCCGCCCCCGCCAGACCCCACCCCTCGCGGGCCTCCGTCACCCGGTACTGCGAGGCCAGGGCCTCCGGAAGGTCCTGCGAGAGGTAGGTCTCGCCGAGCGTGGCGTGACGCCCCGGCACGTCCATGCAGTCGGCGGCGCCGCGGAGCCGCACCACCGCGTACACCATCGGCTGCGTCCTTCCGGCGGCCCGGAGCAGGCCGGCGTCCCGCAGCCGGTCCGCGGGCGCGGCGTCCCCCATGAGGACCACCACGGGCAGCCGCTCGGCCCGCTGGAAGTACCGCGGCGGGAGGTAGACGTACGCCTCGGCGTCCATGCCGCTGCGCGCGCCGTGAACGGTCAGGCGATCGACCCGCCCGTCCTTCGCGGGGTCGGCCCCGTGGCCCGCCCGCTTCGGGCCGAGGCCGGTCGCGGTGCGCTCCACGAGGCGTCCCGCCGCGCGCCGCGGCTGGACGTGCTCGACCCGGAGGCGCGCGGGATCGTTGCCGAGCAGGTCGTTCCACGTCGCGTAGAAGACGAAGTACCGGTTGGCCAGCAGCACGATCGACGCGGTGAGCGCGGCCTGCGTGGCCAGAAGGAGCCCGGAGCGGGCCAGCACGGCCCGGACGCCCGTCCCCGCGAGCCGCCGCCACAGGACGACGGCCGCCACCGCGCAGCCCAGCGCCAGCAGGCACACGGGTCCGATGAGGGCCGCGCTCACGGGTTCCATGTCAGCCGACCGGTTCCATGTCACTCTCCCCGCAGCCGTGCGCTCAGCCACCTGATGGACGGCGGGATGTACTTGCGGAACGTCTTGAAGTTGTGGCCGCCGCTGCGCAGCAGCACCTTGTCCACGACCAGCGGGGGGCGCGCCGCCCGCATGAACCGCTGCGCCGACGGGAACGTCCTCTCGCCGGTGTCCGCCGACGCCACCAGGATCGACACCGGCGGCGCGGGGAGGCGCCGCAGCCGCCAGACCAGGTCGTCGCTCTGCCGCACGGCCCTGCTCCCGCCGTACAGGTCGCGGGTCGTCGGGTCCATCAGCGCGTCGAAGTGCCCGGCCATGCTGACGGCGGCGGAGAACCGGTCCGAGTGCCGCATCGCCAGCTTCGCGGCGCAGAACCCGCCGGTGGAGTACCCGGCGAGCGCCCAGCCGCCCCGGTCCCGCGGCACGCGGTAGGTCTCGGCGACCGCCTCGGGGACGTCCTGGGCGAAGAACGTCTCGACCTGCGGCCCGCCGGGCACGTCGGCGCACTCGGTGTCCCAGCCCCGCACGACGGTCGGCCGCGTCATCACGTAGATCATCGGCTGGATCAGCCCCCGCGCCTGGGCCCGCGCGACGTCCTCGGGGACGTGCCCCTGGTGGATCCACACGAGCCGGTCAGCCGCCGGGTACCCGGCCAGCAGGACCACGACCGGGAAGCGGCGGGCGGCGTAGGCGCGCTGGAAGTACTGCGGCGGCAGGTACACGTACGCCTGCGACGCCAGGCCCGTCCGGACGCCGCGGATGTCGAGGCGCTCGACCTGGCCGTCCTTCGCCGGGACGTGCTCGGCGCGCGGTCCCGGGTCGAGGCCCGCCTGCACCGTCCGCACGACCCTCGTCGCGGCGGCCGCGTTCCCCCCGTTCGGCCGGTGCGCCTCGGCGCCTCCGCCGGCGGCGCTCAGCAGGTCCGTCCACGACCCGTAGAACAGGTAGTGCGCGTTCAGGGCCGCGACCAGCGTCAGCAGGACGGATAACTGGCAGCCCGCGAGCATCAGCGCGCGGGCCCCCACGGCCCGGGGACCGGGCGCCGCGGCACGCGGCCAGGCCCGCACGGTCGCGGCCATGCAGCCGACGGCCAGCAGGAAGAGCAGGCTCAGCGTCCCCGCGCTCGTGAGTCCCACGCATCTACTACGACCGGGGGGCGGAAAAAGTTCAGCGGTCCCAGCGGACGGGCAGGTGCGCGAAGCCGTGCCGGGCGCTCGACCGCAGCATCACCGGCTCGCCCGCCGGCCGGGGCAGGCCGGGCCGTTCGAGCAGCGCGGCGAGCAGGGCGCGCAGATGCACCCGCGCGAGCCGCGCGCCCAGGCAGGCCCGGTGCCCGAACCCGAAGCACAGATGGGGCGGGGCGTCCCGCAGGAACCGGTCGGGGACGAAGCGCCCCGGCTCGGGGAACACCTCGTCATCGTGGTTCGCGGACACCAGCCACAGCATGACCTCCTCGCCCGCGAGCAGCGGCACGTCGCCGACGACCGTGCCGCGCTGCACGGTGCGCCGGACGTGCAGCACGGGCGTCCACCAGCGCAGCATCTCCTCGACCGCGCTGTCGAGGAGCCGCTCGTCCCGCCGCCCGTCGCGGAGCCGGACGTACTCGGCGGGGTGGCGCAGCAGGGCGTGCAGACCGCCGGCGAGGGTGTTGCGCAGCGTCTCGGGGAGGTCGCGGGCGACCTCGCGGACGAAGTCGACCCTCTCCCGCGGCGGGATCCGCGCGAGCATCGCCTCCACCGGAGGGTCCATGTCGATCAGCTCGTCCTCGCCCGGCGGCTCGTCCCCGCTCAGCGGCCCGTGCACGACGCCGTCCACCTGCGGGGAGAACGTCTCCGGGTGCGCGAGGGCATGCCGGACGTCGCGGTGGCGCAGCACGGCCCAGGCGCCCGGCCGTCCCGCCGTGCGCCCGTCCAGCCACACCACCGGCGTCCGCGTCCGGAGCCGTTCGAGCCTGTCGTAGGGGACCCCGCGCACGTAGGCGTCCGGGCAGTCGAGGACCCCCGTGTCGGAGATGGGCGGCGTGCCTCGCCGTTGAGGCATGGGAACCTCCTCTACCAGGCAGACGCTAACGCGTTACGGCCGAACTCTGAAGGGCCGCATTCGGCCGTGCCCAGCGGAAACCCCGCCGAAACGGCGTGCGGACGCTCCTGCGGGCCACGCTCCGGCCCCGCGGCCGGACGGACCGAGATGGGCGGCGTTTCCGATAGCAGTGTTTTGATCACTCTGTGGTAGGTTTAATC
Organism: Actinomadura sp. NPDC049753; assembly: GCF_040674655.1. Taxonomy (NCBI): domain Bacteria; kingdom Bacillati; phylum Actinomycetota; class Actinomycetes; order Streptosporangiales; family Thermomonosporaceae; genus Actinomadura; species Actinomadura sp. NPDC049753. Next base: position 7,307 of record NZ_JBFARL010000044.1, read on the forward strand.
CCTGCTCAATGGGGGTTTTTAAGGGGTGCGCGGGTTGAACCGCAGGAAGCTCGGCCTCGCGGCCGTCGCGTTCGTTCTGGTCGTCGGTGTAATGGAAGTTCTGGCCCTGAGGCTCGGTTCTCTGGAGTTCTCCCTCCCGTCGAATTCCGGCCATCCGGCTGTGGCCGACCAGCAAGGCGGCAAATAGGCCGTCGGAAGTGGCAGCCTCCCCCGGTGCGGGAGAGGCTGCCGGTCCGGAGGCCGCCGCGATCGAGGCGACGGCCTGAGTGGTGGCCCTGAGCGTCGTGACGCCCTGGGATGGATGCCCCGAGGTCCTCTCTAGCCGACCACGGGGGGCGTTGCGGTCCCGACCGCGCATGCGACCACGAAGTCGCGGCGCAGGCGGTCCTCGATGTTCAAGGTCGCGAAGGCCACGTGGAACCGCAGCTTCCGCAGTACCCGGAGAACCGCCAGAGCCATGGCCAGCCGCCGTTCGCCGAGGGTGGACGGCCGCCGCGTCTTCGAACGCAGCCAGCTGCAGCGGGAACCGAAGTAGCCCTCGACGTCTCCTTCGCTGGGCCGCCCGCGGTCGTGGAGCAGTTCTTCCACGTTGTTGCCGCGACCTCGGAACCGGTCGATGATCAAGCGGAGCGCGTTGAGTTCGAGAAGGCTCAGCCCGCAGGTCCCGGGGGACTCACGGAGCCGTTCGAACTCGTCGGGCCGCACTCCGCCGTCCCGCCCGCGGCAGTCCCGGTGCAGGATCCTCCACCGGTCGTACCGGGAGAGCTCGCTGAGCGGCCGGCGGTGGCGTTCCGCCCAACCCATGCCCAGCGCCCGACCGGTCAGCGAGTTCACTTCCCGGAGCTCGTCGAGGTCGAGCACACCCGACCCGGTCACCAGGTGCACGGACGGGGGCTTCCCCGTCTCGAACCTCCGGATGACGAACAGGTGGGTCACGCGCTCATGCTCGGCGTCGAAGTCCTCCGGCCGGAAGGGGCCCTCCGTCGAGGGGACGAAGTGGAGGCCCAGGTCGCCGAGGCGTTCCCAAGTGATCGTTTGCTTACCACGCATGGGCATGGTTCGCTCCTTTTGAGTTGAGTCCAGATCTGCGGGGCTCCTGGAGCCCGACGGCACCGGTGTCCGGTGCCGTCAGTGATGATCGTCCGGCTCGCCGCGAGTACGGCCAGGCGCGTGAGGCGCTCGCGTGGGAGTCGCGCAGGCGGCGATCAGATTTCGCGCCTGTGCGCGGAGGCCGGGCGTACCGCCGTGCGGAGCCGGAGGTCGAAGGTCCGCGGACCTGAGGCAGGACGGCCGGGCGGCGGCACAAGCCGCACGGCCCGCTGCCGTCCCTGCCGATCATGGTTCTATGCGAGCTCTGCACTCATGGAGAGGTGTTCGAGGAGGACCACGGGGATCTCCCTGCTGGTCTGCTCCTGGTATGCCGCGTATTCCGGCATGGCGGACACCATCAGGCGCCACAGGCGCGGACGCTCGGCCGCGGTGGCGCGGCGGGCGCGTGCGGTGAAGGTGTCCTTGCCGACCTGCACGGTGACGTTCGGGTCGGCCAGCAGGTTGAGGTACCAGGCCGGGTGCCGGTCCGCGCCGCGGTTGGAGGCCGCCACGACGTAGCGGTCGCCGTCGCGTCCGTAGACGAGCGCGGTGCGGCGCAACTCGCCGGATTTCCGGCCCCGGGTCGTCAACAGCAGGTCGTTCACGCCGGGCCGCGGCCGGCCGCCGGTCTCCTCGAAACGGCGGATGTGTTCGGCGACCCAGGCGTTCGGGCTGTCGTGGACCTCGGGCATCACGCCTCCCGGACGCTGACCGCGGTCCGATGGTGGCGGGGCGCCTCGATCTCGTCGACGAGCGCGATCGCGAAGTCCGCGTAGGTGATCCGGCTGGCCGGGTCTCCATGGTCGGCGATCCGGTACCTGCCGGTGCGGGCGCCGTCATGGTCGAAGTCACCGGCGGGAGCCACGTACGCCCAGTCGAGGTCGCAGGTCCTGAGCTCGTCCAAGCCCGCCGCGTGGCCGAGGTAGAAGGAGCGGTACTCGTTGGGGTAGCCGGGCTCGTCCATCAGGGGGGCACCGGACGCCCCCGGCATGATCGATGCGAGGCCGACCACCACCAGGCGGCGCACGCCCGCCTTCGCCAGGCCGGTGCCCAGGGCGCGAGCCGACGCGGTGAAGAAGTCGTGCGGTGCCACCGTCAGGTCCGCGGCGGCGCTGACGGCGGCGTCCTGCCCCGTGGCCGCCTGCTCGATGCTCTCCGCGTCCGTGACGTCGCCCGCCACGACCCGCACGTCGGTCAGGTCACCGTGACCCGCGGGGTCGCGCACCACGGCGGTGACCTGGTGGCCGCGCCGGCGTGCCTCGGCGACCGCCTGCCGTCCGGCCCGTCCACCCGCGCCGAAGACCACGATGTTCATAAGAGACCCTTTCACCAGGGCCGGAGCCCCTGTGCCCGGCCACTGCGCGGACGCTATCGGGGGCCGTGGTTACCGCCTGGATACCGGCTATCGTGAGGCCATGAGGGAACCCCTGCCCGCCGACATGTTCGACGAGCTGTGCCCGTCCTCGCTCAACCCGATCCGATTCGGTGACAAGTGGGCCGGGCTCATCGTCCGCTGCCTTGAGAATGGGCCCCGCCGGTACTCCGAGCTGCGCGTGCCGCTCAGCCGCGTCACGCCGAAGGTCCTCACCCAGTCGCTGCGGTCCCTTGAGCGCGACGGCCTCATCAAGCGCACCGTCTACGCGGAAGCCGCCCCGCACGTGGAGTACGAACTGACCCCGCTGGGCCGCAGCATGCTAGAGCCAATGGCGGCCGCCTGCGCCTGGGCGGAAGAGCACTGGGACGAACTCCTAGAAGCCCGCGAGTCGAACACTCACACGGCCCACCTCAACCCCGCCGTATAACGCGCTGTCACCGGAGGGGCCGTGCTGGAGAAGTTGCCGGATGGTCTGTGGGCCACTCGGTATGTCGGTGCTCGCTTTCCGGGGGCGCCGCCGGTGGCCGAGAGGCCTGGGCTCGCTGACGGGGCCAACTGCCAACTGTTCGCCTATGAGGTGCTCAGGATGCTCGGACTCGACCCGCCTGACCTGCGGTCGAGTGAGCTCTGGGCTGATGCGGAATTCACCGAGCGGGTAACTACGCCCCGTCCCCTCGACCTGGTCCTGTTCAACGCCACCCAGAACGCGTGGGGCGCTCACGTGGGAATCGTCGCCGGCGACGATCAGATCCTGCACCTGTGCGCCGAGGTCGGACACCCCGCCGTGTGGAGCTGGCAGGAGTTCGAGGACAGACCGCGATACCGAACTCTGGTCGGCATCAAACGCGTCATGCGCCGCCTGCGGTCTCCGGGGGCATAGGCCCACCGACCGAGAACGACGTCAAGGCGATGCCGGCCGTCCGGCGGTTCTCGCTGTTACCAGGTGGAGGGGAACATGCGGTGTTTGAGGAGTGCGTCCACTTGGACGGCGGCGTGCTCGATGTCGGCGCAGGGGGAGAGGTAGCCGCGCCTGCCGCGTCCGGCGTCGTAGTAGGCCCAGCTTCCTCCGGACGTCGCGCGGACGCCCACTGTCAGGCGGACGTGGTCGTCCGGGCTGAACGCGAGGACCAGGAGCAGCGGCACCCAGGTGGGGAAGTCGTCGCTTTGGTAGTGCTTGATGCAGCGGTATCCCTTGGCCTCGATCGCGGCGGCGAGCAGCTCCAGATAAAGGATCGCCGTTGCGCGCCCCCGCAGGGTCCGCCACCACAGCAGGCGCCGCCCCGCCTGGACGATCAGCGAGCGCAGCGCGCCCATACGATCTTTCCCTCCTCGTTGAGCGGCCGGACGCCCCAGTCGTGGACGAGCTCGGACAGCAGCAGTAACCCGCGCCCGCCCTCGGCGTCGCCGGACTCGCCCTGGACGACGGGGAGGGCCCTGCTCTCGTCCCACACCTCGATGACGGTGAGCGCCTCGCGGACGTCCGGAAAGATCCGCACGACGATGTGCCCGACCCCGACGTGCTTGTAGGCGTTGGTAACCAGCTCTGTAACCACAAGCCGCCCGACGAAGTCGTCGGCGTGCCCGAGCTCGCGGAACCGGCCGGTGAGGTAGCGCCGCGCTTTCGCGGGAGCCTCGTCAGACGGTTGCAGGACGAGCGGCGCCGCCTCCGGCGCGAGCATGACCGCTGGCATCGTGAATTCCTCCGGCCTGAACAGCGGGTGATCTCGACGGAGCCATCACGTCAAAACGGTAGAACTCGCCATTATCACCCTGTGTGATCGGATGAACACCATCAGGCCACGAGTCGCTCTACGATGTCTGTGTAGCGAATGAGCGCTAACAAAAGACCAACAAGCGCTAACAGTAGTGATGACAGCCCCACGTATGGCACTCCGGGAGGCCATCATGGCGATGTACGGCAGCGTTAAGCCCGAATTCCTGAGCTTTGGGGCAGAGGTCGGGCGTCTTCGGAAGGCGGCGGGGCTCAACCAACAAGCCCTGGCTGACCTGGTCAACGTGACGCGCAGTTACATCGCGCAGGTCGAGTCCGGTCGGACGCGCTGTCGACGGGAGTTCGCACTTCGACTCGACCGAGCACTCAAGTCCGGAACGGCCCTCGTCGAGACGTGGGATGAGCTACTAGAATCAATCAAGTCAGACAAGTATCCCGAGTTCTTCGCCAACTTCCCGAAGGCTGAGCAGACAGCTATCATGCTCCGTGCTTTTGAGGAGCGGATCGTCTATGGATTGTTCCAAAAAGAGGCGTACGCTCGCGCGCTTCTGGGTGATGAAGACGCAGTGAAGAACAGGATGAGGCGGCAGGAGATTTTGGTTCAGAACCCCGGACCGGCACTCTCGGTGGTAATGGACGAGACTGTCTTATATCGCGAGGTGGGCGGAAAGGAGACGATGAGAGAGCAGTTGGAGTATCTCATCGAGCTCTCCTGTAGAGACAGGATAACTCTCCAGATAGCTCCGATCCGCTACATACGAAACGTATGGGCGCCCTTCGTTATCGCTACGCTGCCCGACCAGCGCCAAGTCGTGTACACGGACAATGCTTACGGAGGTGAGACCACGACAAGCCCAAGACATGTGGCTCTGGTGAATGAGACGTTCATCGTGTTGCAAGGAGAGGCGCTCAATGTGAGAGATGCGCGAGCGCTGATCAGAAAGGTGATTGATGAGAGATGGAAGTGACTGAGGTTGTGTGGCGCAAGGCTTCGCGGAGCAAGGAGGACGGCTCGAACTGCGTAGAGATGGCCAAGTTTCCCGGCGTCGTCGCGATCCGTGACAGCAAGGACCCTGATGGCTCCAGGCTGCTGATCGATAGCGGCGACTTCATGCTTTTTATGGGTGTTCTGAAGGCTTACTGAGCCTGGGGTGCGTGCTGTTGGAGTGAATGCTGAAAGGCTCGTAATCGTGGTCCACTGTTCGCAGGAAGGGGAACCCGGTGAAAGAGTTGGCTTCAAGTGCGGCGGTGTGGAGGAAGTCGTCTCGCAGTAATGAGTCAGGGGATAACTGTGTCGAGGTTGTTGGCGACGCGAGGGCTGTGGCAATACGCGACAGCAAGGACCGATGGTCCCAGGCTCGCCATCGGCCGCGGCGAGTTTCGGCGCCTCGCTGCCGCACTCAAGAACCTTTAGGTCGCCCGTCTGAGTCGAGAAGCGGTCCGGTGCCAGGGAGCTCCGCGCCGGCTCCTGGCATCACCACGACTCGTGCGGAGCACCCGGGTGAGTGCCGGGGACCGGGGGGCGGGCCGCACCAGGACCTACCAGTCCTCCTCCTCGCCGCCGCGCATGTGACGCCACTGCTCTACGACCTCCCGCGCACCGCGTGCCAGCTCGGCGTAGTGCGCCGGGCATTCCCACAGTTCGCGGGCCGAGAGCTCGACGGGCACCGGAGTGTCCGGGTGGTCCTCGGGCGCGTACAGATGCACCACCGCCTCATACCTGACTTGGCTCAAATTAGTGCGCACCGCGGTCGTGGATGCGGGTGAGGGCATCGCGGAGGTCGTCGGGTAGCGGGTCGACGGCGGTGAGGGTGTGCTCGCCGGCCTGGATGTTGATGGTGCGGTAGCGGCGGGTGGTGCGCACGAACTTCTTGATCGACCAGCCGGTGGTCTGCTCGATCCACCTGCTGACGGCCAGGGCGGCGAACACGACCGTCAGGTGTGCGTCGATCGACTCGCGCTTGTGGTGGTAGATCGGCCGCGCACGTAGGTCGTGTTTAGACGTTCGGAACGACTTCTCGATGTGGAACAGTCGGTGGTAGGCGTCGATCACGAACTCGGCGGTGACGTCCGGGAGGTTGGTGACGTAGCCTTTGAGGCCGGCAAGGGCGCGTGCCTTGGCTTCCAGGGTCCGGTTGACACTCTTGGTGGCGCCGGTGAGCTGGATGAACCGGTTGCGTTTGACCGCGGTCTTGCCGGCGACGGCCTGCTCGGCCTTGGCGACCTGTTCGTCGATGCCGTGCAGGGTGCGCCGAGCCCGGTCCGCCCGGTACTGGTAGTAGATGATCTGGTCGCGGCGCTGGTCCTTGGGGCCGGCAGGCCAGGGCTGGGTGAAGATGTGCCCGTCGGGGATCTGCTCATCCGGGTGCTCGTGGCGCCACGCCTGGACCACGTACGGCACGTCGGGTATCCGCGCGCCGAGGATGAACGACAACCCCGCGGCCTCGATGGCCTGCTGGTTGGCCGCAGAGATCATGCCAGCGTCGGCCACGACCGTGACATCAGCCAGCTGGTGGGCATCCATGAACGCACGGATGGTCGGCAGCATCGTAGTGGTCTCGCCCCGGTTGCCCTCGAACGCGTTAGCCATCAACGGAAACCCGCTTGCGTCGGTGAGCAGCCCGATCGTGATCTGCGGCTCCAGGCGGCGTTCTTTGGAGAACCCGGGCTCACGGAACCCGTCCCCGGCATCGGTCTCGAAGTACAATTTGGACACATCGTAGAGAACCAGTGACGCCGGCCCCAGATCAGCGGTGCGGGCGCACGCCGCGGCCAACTTCTGCCGCCAGGACTCTTTCGCGAACGCGGGCAGATGCCGCTTGAGGGTCGCGTACGCCGGCGGGTCGAAACCTGCCTCCTCGACCACCCGCAGACTGTCCAGCTTGCTGGTCGGCTCGACGATCCGTGCCAGCACCAGTAATCGGAACACCTCGTCACCACCAGCGGCCTCCTCGAACCCCAACAGCTGGTAGGCGTGGCCGAGCGCGTCCCACAGGTACCCCATCCGCGACGACGTGATCGCAAGCGGCCCACCACCAGCACCACTGCCGGCCTGCAACGCCGCGAAGTCCGGGCCAAAGTCGAGCTCGGGCTGCCCCACAGCCAGACGCTTCCTCGCCACCGCCTTGAGCGCCTCCAACGCCGCATCGTCATGCGCCGAGCCGATGTGCTCGATGTCCCGCGACCCGCGACGCGAGGAGTGCACGATCTGCACCGCCCTGGCCCCCGACGCCGTCTTCACCGTGCGCACATACGCCACGAGAGACAGCCTAGAACCGGCCGCTTAGTGCGCAGATTTTCGCCGTTCACACGACGAAACCGCAGCTCAACAGCCAGCACCCTACCCAAGATCAGCGATCTTGAGCCAAAGTCAGGCTAAGGTGACGGAATGGTCATGCGGGTGGCGGTTCCCGTGCTGCCGTGCCGAGATGTGCAGGCAGCGCGGTCGTACTTCACGGACGTGCTCGGATTCGACACCATATTCACCTGGGAGACCCCACCTAGCTACGCGGCCGTGATCCGCGACACCGCCGAGTTCCACCTGTACGCCGAAAGCAGCGTCGGCCCGGCCAGGGTGACGGTTGTCGTCGACGACGTCGATTCCTGCCACGACGAGCTGCGCGCCCGCGGCGCCGACATCGTCGAGCCACTGGCTGACCGGCCCTACGGGATGCGCGACTTCAACGTACGGACACCCGATGGGCACTTGTTGATCTTTAGCCAGCCGCTTACCGAGTACGGGTGACCATCAGCGGACCAGCCGGAAGAATGACCGGACCTCGTCGACGAACAACGCCGGCTGCTCGAACGCCGCGAAGTGGCCGCCCTTGCCGGGCTCATTCCAGTACCGGGTGTTCGGGAACCGGCGCTCCGCCCACCGCCGAGACGGGCGCTGCAGCTCCTTGGGGAAGACCGAACAGCCGGTGGGTCCGGTCACCGGCGCGCCGGCCGACCCGGAGATCTATTCGTTGACCTGCCGGAGGCTTTCCCAGTACAGCCGGGCGGATGAGGCACCGGTGCCGGGCAGCCAGTAGAGCATCAGGTTGTCGAGCAGCTCATCCCGGGTAATAACCCGATGCAGGTCGCCACCGGAGTCGGTCCACGACCAGAACTTCTCGACGATCCAGGCGCAGAGGGCGGCCGGCGAGTCGACCAGCCCGTAGCCGACCGTCTGCGGCCGGGTCGACTGCTGCGCCGAGTATCCGGAGCCCCATTCGTCCCCCTCCCGCAATGTCGCGAGCGCCGCCCGCTCGGCACCGGTGAGGTCGTCCAACGTGGCCGGATCGGGCGGTGCGAGCGGCGGCATGAGATGGATGCCGACGACCCGATCGGGTTGCCGTTGACCGATGCTCGTGGCGATGCTGGTGCCCCAGTCGCTGCCCTGGGCGCCGAACCGCCGGTAGCCGAGCCGGACCATCAGCTCGCACCACGCGTCGGATATCCGCTCGATCCCCCACCCCGGCGCGGCCGGCTTGTCGCTGAAGCCGTAACCGGGAAGCGATGGGCAGACCCCTAGAACCGGCCGCTTAGTGCGCAGATTTTCGCCGTTCACACGACGAAACCGCAGCTCAACAGCCAGCACCCTACCCAAGATCAGCGATCTTGAGCCAAGTCAGGCCGCGCACCGCGTGCCAGCTCGGCGTAGTGCGCCGGGCATTCCCACAGTTCGCGGGCCGAGAGCTCGACGGGCACCAGAGTGTCCGGGTGGTCCTCGGGCGCGTACAGATGCACCACCGCCTCATACCGGGAGTCCACGTGCGTGGTCGCGGACCAGGGGTGCCGGGGTGCTCGCATGAGGCGTCCGGGCCGATGGTGTCCAGAGCCGCGACCAGGTCGCGGGTGTAGGAGGGGGGCAGGCCGTCGTAGGTCTGGGCGATGCCTATCCACAGGGACAGGAACAGGCCGATCCGCTCCTCGTCGCGCACCGACGCAATGGGCCGGCCGGTTCCAGCGGCGCAGGTCCGGGCCTCACGCTCGTTTTCGCGGCGAGTCTTGGAAACCGCCCCGGGAGGCCGCCGGGGCTCCGTGGTTGTGCTCGGCGGTTTATTCTAGCGCTAGAGTAATTCTGTGGCCGACGACCTGACGCCCGCTGAGCTGACGTTGCTCGGACTGCTCGTGGAGAAGCCGAGGCATGGCTACGAGCTGGACGAAGTCATCGACGCCCGGGGCATGCGCGAGTGGACCGAGATCGGCTTCAGCTCGATCTACTACCTGCTGACGCGGCTCCGGGACCGCGGGTTGATCGCCGAGGTCGACGCGCCGCGGGGCGGCCGGGGGAAGGCTCGCCGGGTGTACGGGCCGACGCCCGAGGGGTACCAGGCCTGCGCGCGGGCGGCCGAGGCCGCGGTGGCCGAACTGCGGCCGGTGTTCCCGCCGCTGCTGGTCGGCCTGGCCAACCAGCCCGTCATCCCGCCCGAGCGCCTGCGGGACGCGCTCGACCGGCGGGCCGCGGCCCTGGCGGAGAAGGCGGCCACCATCAGGGCGGCCCGCGACGCGCAACCCGACGTGCCCGACTTCGTCCGCGCCACCTTCGATTACGCGCTGGGCCAGTTGGCCGCGGAACAGCGATGGCTGGCCGAGTACCGGGCGGCCCAAGACGACGACCGATCTCTTGAGAAGAAGGCAGACGGCAATGGATCGCTATGACGTCAAACGAGAACTCAAGCAGTGCTACGCGCCGAAGAACACCGACTGGGCGCTGGTCGACGTGCCGGCGCAGCAGTTCATCGCCGTGGACGGTAGCGGCGACCCCAACACGAGCGCCGACTACGCCCGTGCCGTCGAGGCGCTCTACGCCGTCGCCTACACGATCAAGTTCGCCGGCAAGGCCCTCGGCCGGGACTTCGTCGTCGGGCCGCTCGAAGGGTTGTGGTGGGCCGACGACCCGGAGGTGTTCATCACCCGCGTCAAGGACGCCTGGCAGTGGCGCATGCTCATCAGCCAGCCCGACTGGATCACCCAGGACGACATCGAGGAGGCCAAGCAGGCCGCGCTGGCGAAGAAGGGCCTCCCCGCGATCGCCGAGGTGCGCCGCGAGGCCCTGAAGGAGGGCACCTGCGCCCAGCTCCTGCACGTCGGGCCCTACGACGATGAAGGCCCCGCGCTCGCCAGGCTCCACCACGAGTACCTCGCCGCCAACGAGCTGCGCATGTCCGGGCACCATCACGAGATCTACCTCGGCGACCACCGCCGGACCGAGCCCGCCAAGTTCAAGACCGTCCTCAGGCAGCCCGTAGAGGCGGCGACCTGACGAAGCGCTCCTCTGCGCCCCCGGCCTTCCACAAGTTGAACCATGGTACAAGTAGTACGTTTGTTCAACTATCGATGGCGGGGCGTGGTGGGCATGGAGCAGCGGGTGCGCGCGGGGTGGCGCGAGTGGACGGGGCTCGCGCTGCTCGCGCTGCCGACTCTGCTGCTGGGGCTCGATGTGACGGCGCTCTACCTCGCCGTTCCGAGCCTGTCCGCGGATCTGGAGCCGACCGCGACGGAGACGCTCTGGATCATGGACGCCTACGGCTTCTTCATCGCGGGCTTCCTGATCACGATGGGGACGTGGGGGGACCGGGTCGGACGGCGCCGACTGCTGATGATCGGTGTGGCGGCGTTCGGCGCGGCCTCGGTCTTCGCGGCGTTCGCTCCGAGTGCCCTGTGGCTGATCGTGGCGCGGGCACTGCTCGGAGTGGCCGGCGCGACGCTCATGCCGTCGACGCTGTCGCTGATCAGCAACATGTTCACCGACGTCCGGCAGCGGGCGTCGGCGATCGGCGTGTGGGCGACGATGTTCGCCCTGGGCATGGCGGCGGGTCCGGTCACGGGCGGTGCGCTGGTCGCCGGCTTCTGGTGGGGTGCGGCCTTCCTCGTCGCCGTGCCGGTCGCCGTGCTGGTGCTGGCCGGCGCGCCGGTCCCGCTGCCGGAGTACCGGACCTCCGGCGGCCGCCCCGACCTGCCGAGCGTCGGGTTGTCCCTCGCGGCGATGCTGCCGATCGTCTACGCGCTCAAGCATGCGGCGGTCCAGGGTCTCGACGCCCAGGCGTCGATCGCCGCCCTCGTCGGCGGCGGAGCCGCGGCCGCGTTCGTCCGCCGTCAACTGCGCCTGAGCGAGCCCCTGCTGGACATGGAGCTCTTCACCGGCCGGGCCTTCCGCGCGGCGCTGTCCGCCCTCCTGCTCGGTCTGGTCGGTTTCGGTGGAGTGATGTTCCTGGTCACCCAGTACCTGCAGCTCGTCGAGGGTCTCTCCCCGATGGCGGCGGGGCTCTGGATGGGGCCGCCCGCCCTGGCGATGCTCGTCGGCGCCCTCGGTGCCCCGCTCCTGGCCGGCCGGATGTCACCCGGCGTCGTCATGTCGGCGGCCTTGGCCCTGTCCCTGCTCGGATACGTGCTGCTCGCCCTCGCGGGGACGGGCAGCAGGCCGAGCGTGATCGCCGGATTCGCGTTCGCGTACCTGGGACTCGGGGTCATCGCCGCGCTCGGTACCGACATCGTCGTTGGTGCGGCACCGTCGGAGAAGTCCGGCTCGGCGGCCGCGCTCTCCGAGACCGTTCAGGAACTCGGCGTCGCTGTGGGGGTCGCGTTGCTGGGAAGCCTCACCACCGTGCTCTACCGGAGCGGAGTCGAGGCCCCCTCCGGGGTGACGCCGTCCGTGGCCGACGCGTACGGCGACAGCCTCTCTGGAGCCTCGTCCGTCGCGGACCAGTTGCCGCCCGCGGCCTTCGATGCCGCGAGAACCGCGTTCACCGGCGGACTCAACACCGCCGCCGCGGCGGCGGGCATCGCCGTGGCTGCCGCTTCGCTGGTCTGCTTCACGGCACTGCGCCACCTGCGGCCCATCGGCGACGCTGATCGTGAGGCGGACCCGATAGCCTTGACGAGCATGAGCGGCGACCGCGGGTGAGCGACAGGATGGCGGCCGAGCACGGCACCGTCGATGGGCGGAGAGCACGCGGTCAACGCCGCCGGGCCCAGATCATCGAGGCGACGCTGGCGGTCGTCCTCCGCGACGGCGCCGCCGGGGTCACCCATCGCAGCGTCGCCAAGGAGGCGGGGATCACCACCAGCCTCACCCTCTACTACTTCGCGACCTTGGACGACCTCCTGGTCGCGGCCCTGAGCAGCATCACGGACGAGTACACCCGGCGCATACGCGGGCTCATCGAGTCCGACGACGACCCGCTCGACGGTCTCGCCCGCCTCCTCGCCGAATCCGCCGGTGCGGGCCGGGAGCGTGCCCTCGCCGAGCGGGAACTGTCGACCCTGGCGGCTCGCCGGCCCGCCCTGCGGCCGGTGGCGCGACGCTGGCGCGACAACGTCGCCGAACTCGCCCGGACACAGACGGACGACCCCGACGCGGTCGAAGCCTTCGTCGCCGTGTCCGACGGCCTGTGCGCGGCCATCCTCCTCAACGACGACGAGGCCGATCCGGACCATATCCGCGCCGTCCTCGGCAAAGCACTTCAGCAACCTCGCCATTAGCCCTTTCCTGGGCCAGGCCCGACCGGCGTCACGAGCGAGCGGTCCCCGGTTCCCTGTGCGTCGTCGGTCACCTGGGCGTGAGGGCCACCGGGAATTCGGTCACGCCTCTGACGAAGGCGTTTCGGAGGATTCGGGGGCCCTCGTCGTCGGCCCATTCCGCTGTGTCCACGCGGGCTATGAACTCCTCGAAGAAAATCTGGAGTTCCAGGCGGGCCAAGGACGCGCCCAGGCAGAAGTGGGGGCCCAGGCCGAAAGCAATGTGGTCGCCCGGGCGGCGGGTCACGTCGAAGACGTCCGGGGCCTCGAACACCGACTCGTCGCGGTTGGCGGAGCCGTACATCAGGAGGATCTGGCCGCCCGCCGGTATCTTCACGCCCGCTATCTCGGCGTCGGTGGCGGCGACGCGGCACATGTTGAGGATCGGGGTCGTCCAGCGGACGAACTCCTCGACGGCGTCCGGGATGAGGGACGGGTCGTCGCGCAGTCTCCGCCATTGCGCCGGGTGCCGGATGAGGGCGTCCAGGGCGGTCGCGATGACGGTGCGGGTCGTCTCCGCGCCGCCGACCAGGAGGAGCAGGGCCTCGTGCGCGAGGTGCTCGTCGTCGTAGGCGGGCTGGTCCGGGCCCGCGTTCGACCAGATCGACAGCAGGTCGTCGGTCGGGCGGGCGCGGCGGTCCTTCGCCATCTCCAGCACCGCGAGGGCGTACTCCCCGGCGGCGATCGTCGCGTCCTCGGTGATGTAGCGCAGTCCGCCGCCCGCGTACACGGCCGTCGCCGACCAGTGGACGAGGCGCGGCCACATGTCCTCGGGAAAGCCGAGCAGCCAGCCGATGACGCGGGCGGGCAGGGGAGCGGCCAGCGCCGGGACGGCGTCCACGGTGCCTGCTTCCAGGGCCGTGGTGATGCAGTCGACGGCGGTCGACCGGATGCGGTCGGCGTAGCGGGAGACGCCGCGCGGGGTGAAGCGCTGGTAGACCATGCGGCGCCGGTGCGCGTGCTCGGGGTCGTCCTGCCCGATCATCGAGGGGTCGGCCGGCAGTTGCGGGCGGTACCCGCCGGAGTTCGTCCACACCTTGGGGTTCCGCTCGACCGCGAACACGTCGGCGTGCCGCGCGACGCCCCACAGCCCGTTCTCCGCATCGTGGTAGACGGGCGCCTCGGCGCGGAGCCGCGCGTAGACGGACCAGGGGTCGGTGGCGTACATCTCGCCGTCGAGAAGGTCGATGACCACGGGCTCGCTCCTCGGGGGCGGGAGGGGGGAGACGTGAGTCGAGACTAGCGTCTCACACAAGCAAGCGGTAGGTCTATCGTGAACCGGGACGCGCTGTCGGTAAAGGGGCATACGCCCGGGATTGGCGCGTTAGGGGGCGATGTACGGAAGAATGGGGAACGGTCACGGCGAGGCGGGCCAGGCGGAGAGGCAGGGCGATTTGAGCGGCGAGGCGCGGTTCACCGTCACGCGGACGCTGAGCAAGGACCAGCAGGCGCGGCGCGAGCGCCTGATCGACTCGGCCCGCGAGCTCGCGCTGGAGGGCGGCTACCCGGCCGTCACCATGCACGACGTGGCCGACCGCGCCGGGGTCGCCCGCGCGACCGTCTACCGGTACTTCGCCACCAAGGACCACCTGCTCACCGAGGTGGCGGCGACGTGGGCGCACCGCGTCACCGACGACGTCGACGCGCTCGCCGTCGGCGACACCCCGCAGGAGCGGCTCACCGCCCTGCTGGAGCGCATCGTGTACGTCGCGGCGGCGGAGCCGACCCTGACGTCGGCGATCATCCAGGCCGTGACCTCGGACGACTCCAGCGTCGACGACGACCGCACCGTGCTGTTCCTCTTCCTGCGCGACCGGCTCTCGACGGCGATCGGCGACCCGGTGCCCGAGCGGGACGACGTCGAGATCGTCCTCGGGCACATCCTGCTCGCCGCGCTGATCAGCCTGGCGTCGCTGCGCCAGCCGGCCGAGGAGGTCGCGGCCATGGTCCGCACCGCCGGGCGGCTCGTGCTGGCCGGCGCGTTCTCCGCTCCCACCCCGACCTGATTTGGTCCACGTTCCCGAGTGGGGATTGGATCTGGAGGACGGACCAATCCGGTCCTAGCGTGCCTCCATGACCAACCCGCTGCTGTTCCTGCTGGCCGCCCTGACGCTCGTCGCCATTCCCGGTCCGAACCACCTCTACATCACCACGCGCAGCGTCGGTGAGGGCCGCCGCGCCGGGATCGCGTCCGCGCTCGGGGTCGAGACCGGCACGCTGGTCCACATCGCCGCGGCCGCGGGCGGGCTGTCCGCGATCGTCGCCGCGTCCGCGAAGGCGTTCGGGTTCCTTCGCTACGCGGGAGCCGCATACCTCATCTACCTCGCGTACCGGGCACTGCGCAGCCGCCACGACCCCGGCGAGCCCGACCTCGAACCGCGGCCGCTTCGCCGCGTCTACCTGGACGGCGTGCTCGTCAACGTCCTCAACCCGAAGGTCGTGCTGTTCTTCCTCGCGTTCCTGCCCCAGTTCGTCGACCAGGACGCGGGCGCGGTGCCGCTGCAGATCGCGGTGATGGGGGCCGCGACCGCGCTGATCGGGCTGGCCGCCGACATCGTGTACGCGGTCGCCGCCGGCTCGATCGGCGCCTGGCTGCGGGCCCGCCCCGCGTTCCGGCGGCGGCAGCGGTACGCGACAGGGCTGATCTACCTGGCACTCGGCGCCGCGGCCGTGTTCGCAGCCCCGAGCCCCCGCCGTGCGTGAGGCTCGCTCCGCGTCGCGCTCCGGCGGGGCGTGGAGGGTTTGTCAGTCCGATGACAAGTGACGCGGCGCAATGCGCGTCGGGTCGTGCAGCCTGCCGGGCCGGGCGTCGGTAGCTTCCGGAGCGGGAGGTGCGAAACGGTGACCACGAGCCTCGACCGGCGCTCGCCGCTGGAACCCTGGGCCGGCGTCCCCCGCGAGCTGTCCACCGTGTTCCGGCCCCACCTGGACGCCCTCGCCGAGGAGATGATCGAGGAGATCCTCGCCGGGATCCCCGAGTACTCCCGCCCGCAGGACGAGGAGTACGCGCGCCTCGTCCGGCTGGCCGTCGAGGGCGCGCTGCGCCAGTTCGTCGACCTCATCATGGACCCGGAGAGCTCCTGGGAGCCGGTCGCCGCCGTCTACCGGGAGATCGGCTGGGCGGAGGCGCGCGAGGGCCGCAACCTGGACATCCTGCAGACGTCGCTGCGGCTCGGCGCCCGCGTCGCCTGGCGGCGGCTCGCCGCCGAGTCCGAGCGGTACGACATCTCCCGCCGCACCCTCGCCGGGATCGCCGAGGCGATCTTCGCGTTCCTGGACGAGATCGCCCGCGCCGCCACCGAGGGCTACACCAAGGCCCGCGAGCAGGAGGCCGGCGAGCTGGAGCACCGCCGCCGCCGGCTGCTCGACCTGCTGCTCGCCGAGCCGCCCGCCGCCCCGCAGGCCGTCGCCGACCTGGCCCGCCTCGCCCGGTGGCGGGTGCCGCGCACGGTCGCCGCCGTCGTCCTGTACGAGCGGGGGCGGCAGCCCTTCTCGCACCCGTCACTGCCGCCCGACGTGCTCGCCGACGTCGACCGCCGCGAACCCTGCCTCCTCGTGCCCGACCCGGAGGGCCCGGGGCGCGGCCGGATGCTGGAGTCGGCACTGCGCGACTGGGTCGCCGCGCTCGGCCCGACCGTCCGCACGGAGGACGCGGCCAAATCGCTGCGCTGGGCCCGGGAGGCGCTGCCGCTCGCGCGCCGCGGCGTCCTGCCGTCCGACCGGCTGATCCGCTGCGCCGAGCACATGCCGGCGCTCGTCGTCTTCAAGGACGAGGAGCTGGTCCGCGCCGTCGCCGAGCTGCGGCTCGCGCCGCTGAAGGAGGTCCGGCCCCGGCACCGCGAGCGGCTCGTGCGCACGCTGCTGGCCTGCCTGCAGAGCGGGTTCAACGCCACCGAGGTCGCGACCCGGCTGCACGTCCACCCGCAGACCGTCCGGTACCGGCTGCACCAGCTGGAGGAGCTCTTCGGCGAGCGGATGTACGAGCCGGAGCTGCGGCTGGAACTGGAGATGGTGCTGACCGTCTGGCTCTCCGGGTCCCCGGCGGGGGCTCAATCAAACGATTGACCGGGGTTGGTCGCAGCGCCTAGCTTGGGCGGATGAGCAGCACCGACTCCGGACGAGACCGGATCATCGAGGCCGCCACCCGGCTGTTCGCGGCCCTCGGCTACGACGGCACGTCCACCCGGATGATCGCCGAGGCCGCCGGGCTGAACGTCGCGACCGTGGCCTACCACGTCGGCGGCAAGCGCGACCTGTACCTCATCGTCATGGAGCGCGCCCACCGGGCCGAGCGGCAGGTGCTGGAGGAGGCCCTCGCCGAGATGACCCCGGACGTGGAGGGCGTCCTCACCCTCGTCGACCGGTACGTCGAGCTCTGCATGGCGCGGCCCGAGATCCCTGCGCTGTGGATGCACCGCTGGCTGTCGGACGCCGCCGACGTCGCGCACCTGGACGACGACTACGTCCGGCCCCTGATGGAGATCGTCAGCGAGGCCGTCCGCGGGGTCGTCAGCGAGGACGTCGACCTCGACTTCCTCGTGTGGACGGTCGTCTGGTGCACGCACGGCTTCGGCTCCGGCGGCCTCCTCGACCAGCAGGGGAAACGCCGGAAACTGGACGACCCGGAGGCGGTCGCCCGGTTCCGCGCCCACATGCGCCGGACGGTCGCCGCGGCGATCAGCCCGCCCGCCGGCAGCCCCGGATGAGCGGTGCGCTGCCCCGGCGGCGGCTCCTCGGCTACGGCGTCGGCTCGATCGGCACCGGCGTGTTCTCCTCGGTCCCCGGCCTCCTGCTCCTCTACTACCTCACCGACGTCCTCGGCGTGTCCGCCGCGATCGCCGGGGCCGTCCTCGTGGTCCCCAAGGCCTGGGACGTGCTCCTCAACCCGATCGTCGGCGCCGCCAGCGACCGCGAGGCCGTCCGGACGGGCCGCCGCACCCGCTTCCTGCTGCTGGGCGCGCTGACCCTGCCGCTCCTGTTCGCCGCGATGTTCGCCGTGCCGGTCGACTCGCCCGGGTTCGCGGCCGGCTGGGCCGGAATCATGTTCCTGCTGGCCGCCAGTGCGTTCGCGTGTTTCCAGGTGCCGTACGTGGCGCTGCCCGCGGAGATCTCCGGTGAGCCGTCCGAGCGCGGCCGGGCGATGGCGTGGCGGGTCGTCTGCCTGACGGTCGGCATCCTGGTCGCGGGCGGGCTCGCGCCCGTCCTGACCGGCGCCGCCGGCGGAGGGCGCGCGGGATACGCCCTGATGGGGGCCGTGATCGGGCTCGTCATGGGCGCGGCGATGCTGGCGAGCACGCTGGCCACCCGCTGGATCCCGTCCCGGCCGGGGCCGCACCCGCTCGGCCTCGCCGCCGCGCTGCGCACCGCGCGCGGCAACCGGCCGTTCTTCCTGCTGCTCGGCGCGCACGTCGGGAACACCCTCGCCGTCGCGATCATGCTGGCGGGCGCCCCGTACGTCGCGACGTACCGGCTGGACGACTACGGGCTCACCTCGGCGATGTTCGTCTGCATGGTCGCGCCGAGCGCGTTCGCGGTCCCGCTGTGGCGGTGGCTGGCGCGCCGGTACGGGGAGGTCGGCTGCTACGCGGCGGCGCTGGTGGTGTTCGCCGCGACCGGCGCCGCCGCCTACCCGCTCATCACCTCCACCGCCGGGGTCCTGGCCCTCAGCGCCCTGGTCGGCGTCTGCTACGCGGCCGTGCAGCTGCTTCCTCTGTCGCTGATGCCCGAGACCGTCCACGCCGACGCCGGACGGACGGGCCACGCGCAGTCCGGCGCCTTCACCGGGCTGTGGACGGCGGCGGAGACGGGGGCGCTCGCCCTCGGGCCCGGCGTCTTCGCGCTGATCCTGGCCGCCTCGTCGTTCCAGTCCTCCGACCTCGACACCCCCGTCGTCCAGCCGGAGTCCGCCCTCACCGGGCTGACCGCCGGGTTCACGCTCGTCCCGGCCGCCCTGCTGCTGCTCAGCGTCCCCCTCCTGCTGGCCTACCGCCGGCAGGCCGCCGTCCACCGCCCGATCGAGGGAACACCGGAACATGCCGTCTGAACGCCTTCCCGAAGCCGGCCGCCCCGGCGCCGAGCTGCTCGACGAACTGGCCGGGCTGCGGAACGCCGACCTGCCCGTGCGCGGCGGCCAGGTCACCGCCTACGTCTACGACACCGGGCGGGAGGCCGTGCACGACCTCGCCGCCACCGCCTACCAGGAGATGCTGGAGGTCAACTGCCTGGACCCGACGGCGTTCCCGAGCATCGTCGCGCTCGAACGCGAGATCGTCGGCTGCGTCGCGGACAAGCTGGGCGGCGGCACCGGCATCTTCACCAGCGGCGGCACCGAGTCGATCATGCTGGCGGTGAAGGCGGCGCGGGACGCACGGCCGGTGGAGGGCACACCGCAGATCGTCCTGCCGGCG
The DNA here is from genome assembly GCF_040674655.1 of Actinomadura sp. NPDC049753. NCBI lineage: Bacteria > Bacillati > Actinomycetota > Actinomycetes > Streptosporangiales > Thermomonosporaceae > Actinomadura > Actinomadura sp. NPDC049753. The sequence goes on from NZ_JBFARL010000044.1 coordinate 26,415, forward strand.
ACCGCGCACCCCGCGTTCCACAAGGCCGCGCACTATCTCGGCCTTGAGGTCGTGCACGTTCCCGTCGACGACGCGTTCCGCGCCGACCCGGCCGCGACCGCCGCCGCGCTCACCCCCCGCACGGTGCTGGTCGTCGCGTCGGCGCCGTCCTATCCGCAGGGCGTCATGGACCCCGTCCCGGAGATCGCCTCCATCGCGGCGTCCGCCGGGGTGCCGTGCCACGTGGACGCCTGCGTCGGCGGCTGGGTGCTGCCCTGGCTCCGCGACGCCGGACGGGACGTCCCGCCGTTCGACCTGTCCGTGCCGGGCGTGACGTCCCTGTCCTGCGACCTGCACAAGTACGGCTACTCGCCCAAGGGGGCATCGGTCGTGCTGTTCGCGGACGAGTCGCTCCGCCGCCGCGCCTACTTCGCGTCCGCGGAATGGCCCGGCTACACCGTCATCAACGCGGGCGTGCAGAGCAGCAAGAGCGCCGGGCCGTTGGGCGCGGCGTGGGCGACCCTCATGGCGGTCGGCGCCCGGGGCTACCGCGACCTCGCCGAGTCCGCGATGGCGGCGGCCGAGCGGCTGGCCGCGGGCGTCGCCGGGATCCCGGGCCTGCGGGTGCTCGGCGAGCCCGCCGCCCCCCTCGTCGCCGTGGCCTCGACCGACCCGGCGCTGGACGTGTTCGTCGTCGCCGACGAGGCCCGCGCACGCGGCTGGTTCTTCCAGCCGCAGCTGTCCTACCAGGGCATCCCGCCGAACCTGCACTTCACGCTCACCGGAGTCAGCGACGTCGACGCGCTCCTCGCGGCGCTCGCCGACGCGGTGAAGGCCGCCCGCGGCGCCGGGCCGCCGGACGTCCCGCCCGGCCTGGTCGACGCGCTCGCCGGCCTGGACCTCGACAGCCTCGACGACGCCGGATTCGCGGGGCTGCTCGCGTCGGTCGGCGTCGACCTCGCGGGCGGCGAGGAGCCCGAGATGGCCATGGTCAACGCCATCCTGGACGCCCTGCCGCCCGCCACCCGCGAGGCCCTGCTGATCCGTTTCCTGTCGGCGCTGTACGCGTGAGTCCCGGACGCGCCTAGCCGAGGCGCGTCAGCCGCTTGACGATGGACGGGGCCCGTCCCGTGCCGACCTCCACCGGCACCCGGACGGCGCCCGCCTCCACGACACCGGCCTTCGTGCCGCGCGCGGGCTCGGCGGGCGGGTCGCCGTCGAAGCGGACGGGCACGGTGAGGCCGGGCCAGCCGACGACGTTCACCGGCGACGTGGCGGTCAGCGCCTTGCGGCCGCCGAGCCCGTCCTCGATCCAGGCGACCGTCTGCCCGGGGCGCGCCAGCGGCGCCGCGACCATGGCCTGCTCGGCCGCGACCAGGATGCCCTCCGCCGTGTTGACGGCGTCCGCCGCGCTGGGGGAGCGCTGCCCCATCACCGCGCCCACGATCAGGGTCTGCGTGCCGCCGACGTCCCGGCGCGCGGCGAACACGTAGTTCCCGCCCGCCGCGTCCGTGTACCCGGTCTTGCCGCCGACCACGCCGTTGCGCCCCAGGATGAAGTTGCCGCCCTGCCGCGGGGAGCCGCCGCCGTCCGGCACGTACATCCGGTTGTTCACGATCTCGGTGAACGCCGGGATCTCCATCGCCGCCCGCAGCAGCTTCACCTGGTCGGCGGCCGTGCTGACGGTGCCGGAGTGGTAGCCGCTCGGGTCGGTGTAGCGCGTGCCGGTCATGCCCAGGCGCTTCGCCGCGGCGTTCATCTTCGCCACGAACGCCTGGTCGCTCCCGGAGTCCCAGCGCGCCAGCTCGTGCGCCACGTCGTTCGCCGAGATGATGAGCAGGGCCTCCAGCGCCTTGCGCTGCGTCAGCCGCTGGTTCGCCGTGACTTCGAGCAGCGACTCGCCGCGCCGCTTGCGCGCCGGGATCTGCGCCGCCGCCTGAGGTGACACCGTCAGCACCGGCCCCGCCTCGCCGGACTTCAGCGGATGGTCGTTCAGGTACACGTAGGCCGTCATCACCTTGGCGACGCTCGCCGTGGGCGTCGGCACCGCCCCGCCGGACGAGCCCATCGTCCCGATCCCGTCCACGTAGAGCACCGCCTGGCCCACCGCGGGCCACGGCAGCGCCGGGGCCTGGCCGGGGAAGGTGTGGCTCGACGCGAGGGTCAGCCGCACCGTCGGGTCGGGCGGCGGCCGCAGCAGCTGCCCGGCCACGACCCCGGCCACGAGGACCAGCATGGCCGCGACGACGACGAGCCAGCGCCGCTTGCCCTTCCGCTTCTCCGCCACGGCGGGCGCGGCCGGATACGTCGGCTGGGCCGGTTGGGCGGGTTGGGCGGGTTGGGCGGGTTGCGCGGGTGATGCCGCCCCGTCCCAGGGCACGCTCCACTGGCCCGACGTCCGCGCCGCCGGAGCCGGGAGCGAGGCCTCCCAGGGGCCGCCCTGCGCCGACAGATCCGGCAACCGCTCGACCCGCGTAGGTCCGGCGGACGAGGAGGCGCCGCCACGGACGTCGCCGGGCGCCTCCGGCCACACGGCCGGTGCGGCCGCGGCGTGGGAACGTTCGATGTCGGGCGGCGCGGGAGGCCGGTGCGGGGCGGGCAGCGCCCGGTCGCCCCGCGTCTCCTGGGCGTCGCCGAGGCGTTCCTGGTGTTGCGGCGGGGCGGGCGCGGTGCGCGGGACCGCGCCTTGGGGGTGTTCGGTCTCGGGAGGCGCGGCGCGCCGGGCGGGGGCGGGCGGCGCCGCGTTGGCGCGCGCCTCGTGGACGTCGCCCGGCGTTTCCTGCTGCCCGGCCGGTGCCGGGGCCCTTGGGGGGCGTTCCCTCTGGGGGCGTGGCGCGTGTCGCGACGGAGTCACCGGCGCCGCGCCGGCACGGGGCTCGCGGACGTCGCCAGGTGCGCCCTGCTGTGCCGCCGGCGTGGGCGCGCCTTGCGGACGTTCGGCGTCGGGCGGTGCGGGGCGGGCCCGCCTGCCGCGCGGTTGGTGGACGTCGCCTGGGTGTTCCTGGTGTTGCGGCGGCGCGGGGGCGGCGTGCGGAGCCGTGCCCTGAGGGCGTTCGGTGTCAGAGGGGGCCGCGTGCCGACGCCCCCTGACGGGCGGAGCCGTGCCGGCGCCGGCCTCGGAGGCATCGCCCGCCGCTTCCCGCTGTGCCTCCGGCTCGGGGGCGCCCTGGGGATGCTCGGTCGCGGGACGTATCGCGTGACGGCCGCTGCTCCGGGGGGAGGCGGCCGGAGGCGGATCGTCGTCGGGCTTCGGGGGCGCGGCATGGCGCCGCCTCGGGGCGCTGCGCGCCTCGCGGTCGTCGTCGGTGCGCTCCGCCGGTTCCGCCGGTTCCGCCGGTTCGGCGGCGGCCGCACGGTCCTGCCGGGGCGCGGTGGTTCGGACGTCGTCGTCCCTGGGGCGCTCTTCGGCCGGGGACTGCTCCGCCGGGGAGGAGGCGTCGCCCTCCTGGGCGGGCTCCTCATCCTGGACGGAGCGGGACGTGGGTCGCCAGGGCTCGGTCTCAGGGGCCGGAGCAGCGGGGGCGGAAGGCGCCTCCTGCTCGGGCTCCTCGTCCGGGGGAGGAGGCGTGAACTGGACGTACCAGGTGGGGCCCGCCGGCTTCTCGGCCGGCTCATCGCCGCCGCCCTCGCCGCCCTCGCCGCCGGTGTCGTCCGCAGTCTCGTCCGCGACCTCGTCCGCGGCCTCGTCCGCAGCCTCGTCCGCGGCCTCGTCGCCGGGCTCGTCCTGAGGCTTGGCGGGACGGCGGACGGCGATGTCCGGACGGGTCAGGTTGACCTTCACCGGCACGCGGAACTCGGCGGTTCTGTTGCGCGCCGGTTCCGCGTCGAGCTCGGCGTCGTCGCCCACGTGCAGACCCCCTCTGCTCGTCCCTGACAGGCGGCGGAGCGGTCCTGCCGACAACCCCGTGCATATAGAGGATGCGCATTTTATCGGGAAGGTTCGCCGGGATCCGTATCGGCGCGCGCCGTGTCGCCGTGAACCTGGGGCGGGGTTCGCGGAGATACATCGCTGACAACGTCCCCGCACGGGAAGGCCCGGTGCGCATGCCATGGTGGCCGCGATGACCGTTCCCCCGACGGCTCGGGAATGCGACGCCGATCTCGTCGAGAGATCGCTCGCCGAACCCGAGGCGTTCGCCGCGCTGTTCGACCGCTACTCAGCGATGATCTACCGGTACGTCTCCCGCAGGCTCGGGCCGGAGGCGGCGGAGGACGTCGTCGGGGAGACGTTCCTGGTCGCGTTCAGCAAGCGGAACCGCTACGACCTGGAGCAGCGTGACGCGCGGCCGTGGCTGTTCGGCATCGCGACGAAGCTGGTCGCGCGGCACCACAGGGCGGAGGCCGCGCGCTACCGGGCGCTGCGGCGCAGCCCCGTGGACGGTCCCGTCGAGGGGCCCGACGACCGCGTCGCGGCGGGGGTGACCGCGTCGGCGACCCGTCCCGCGCTGGCGGCGGCGCTGTCCGGCCTGGCGCGCCGCGACCTGGACGTCCTGCTGCTGGTGGCCTGGGGCGACCTGTCCTACGAGGAGGCGGCGCGGGCGCTCGGCATTCCGGTCGGCACGGTCCGCTCCCGCCTCAACCGGGCGCGGCGCAAGGTGCGCGCGGCGCTCGGCGACACCGACCCGACCCGCGAGGAGGCGTGACCATGGACGATCTCGACCTGATCCGCGGCCTCGGCCGCGACCTGGAGCACGAGCCGCCGTCCCTCGCCCGCCAGCGCGGCCGGCTGCTGGACGAGGCGCGGCACGGGCGCCGCGGCATGGCGCGCTGGACGGGCATGGCGGGGCTGACGGGCATGGCAGGGGTGAGGGGCATGGCGGGGGTGAAGGGCATGGCGCGGTGGACGCTGCTCGGCGTGGTCGCGGCGGTGACGGCCGCGGCGATCCTCGTCCCGGCGGTCCTCCTGCACGGGCGGGACGCGAGGCCGGCGGCGACCGGCTCGACCGCGCCCACCGCGGGCGGTGCGCTGAACGTGCTGGTCATCGGGCTGGACGCTCGCTACGCCGGCGCGTCGCGCTCGGACACCCTGATGCTCGTGCACGTCCCCGCCGACCGGAAGAGGCCGCGGATGGTGAGCATCCCGCGGGACGTGCTCGTGCCGATGCCCGCCTGCGGCCGGGCCGGAGGGCGGCCGGCGACGATCAACACGGCGTTCCCGAGGGGCGGCGCCGCCTGCACGCGCAGGACGGTGGAGTCGCTGACCGGCGTCCGGATCGACCAGACCGTGGTGATCGACTTCGGCGGCTTCGCGCGGATGGTGGACGCCCTCGGCGGGGTCGAGGTGACGCTGCCGACGGCGGTCGACGATTCCAAGTCGGGGCTGGAACTTCCCGCGGGCCGGCACCGGCTGAGAGGGAAGCAGGCGCTCGCCTACGTCCGGACCAGGCACGGCCTCGGGGACGGCTCGGACCTCGACCGCGTCAGGCGCCAGCAGCAGTTCCTCGCCTCGGCGGCGCGGCAGGCCGAGGTGGTCATGGCGAAGGACCCGATCCGGTTCGCGCGCTTCCTCGCCGTAGCGGCCGGTTCGATCGAGAGCACGCCGAAGCTGGACGCCGGGGCGCTGCGGACGCTGGCGCGCGGGTACGACGGGAGCGGCGGAGTCGCCGCGGCCACGATCCCCGTCCGTCCCGCCCCCTCGGACCCGAACCGGCTGGTGGTGGACGAGGCCGCGGCCCGGAAGGTGCTCGCGCCGTTCCTGACGCGATGAGTGACACCCGGTCTGAGGGGTAGGGGCCGCATCGATCCCGGCTACGACCCACGAGCAAGGAGTGAGTGAGCGATGGCCACGAAAGTCCGCGACATCATGACCGGCTCGCCTACGTCGGTGTCGCCGGAGCTCGACATCGTCACCGTGGCGCGCGCGATGCGCGACGAGGAGATCGGTGCGGTCCTGGTGGCGGAGGGCGACGACCTGAAGGGCGTCGTCACCGACCGCGACCTGGTGGTGCGCGGGCTCGCCGCAGGAGGCGACCCCGCCCAGGCCAAGATCGGCCAGATCGCCAGCAAGGTGACCGCGACGGTGGGGCCCGACGACTCCCTCGACAAGGCCGCGCAGATCATGCGCGAGCGGTCCGTCCGGCGGCTCCCCGTCATCGAGGACGGTCGTCCGGTGGGCATCGTCTCCATCGGCGACCTGGCGATCGAGAAGGACTCGGCGTCGGCGCTCGCCGACATCAGCGCCGCGCGCTCCAACACCTGACATGCCCGCCCACGTCATGCCCGCCTACAGCACGGACAGGAGCCGCTCCAGTTCCTCGTCGGTGTTGTAGTAGTGCACGGAGGCCCGCACGGCCGATGGACGGGCGTGCGGGTCGTATCCGTGTGAACGCGGGTCGGTCACGTTGACGTTGACGCCCTGCTCCCTGGCCGCCGCCTTGACGGCGGCCGGGTCGCGTCCGTCCACGGTGAACGTGACGATGCCGGACGGCCGCGCGCCCCTGTCCAGGACGGTGACTCCGGGCCGGGCGGCCAGCTCCTCCCGGAGCCGGGCGGCGAGCCCCAGGACGCGGTCCTCGATCCGCTCCACCCCGAGGCCGGCCGCGTAGTCGGCGGCGACGCCCAGCCCGATCTGCCCGGCGACGTGCCGTTCCCACGTCTCGAACCGCTGGGCGTCATCGCGCATCTCGAACCCGTCCGGCGCCTTCCAGTCGGCGGCCTGGAGGTCGAGGAACGGCGGGACGAGCGTCCGAAGGATCTCGCGCCGGACGTAGAGGAAGCCCGTGCCGCGCGGGCCGCGCAGGAACTTGCGCCCCGTCGCCGACAGGATGTCGCAGCCGATCTCGTCGACGTCCACGGCGAGATGGCCCACCGACTGGCACGCGTCCAGGAGGTACAGGACGCCGTGCGCGCGGCACAATCGCCCGACCTCGGCGGCCGGGTTGATAAGCCCGTTTTGCGTGGGAATGTGGTTCAGCGACACCAGCCGGACGTCCCCTTTGGCGAGTTCGGCCTCCAGCGCGTCCAGCGAGAGGGTGCCGTCGGACTCGTCCGGGACGACCTCCACGCGGGCGCCCTTGGCCGCCGCCACCTGCTGGTAGGCGATCGCGTTGCTGGAGTACTCGCTCGTCGTCGTCAGGATGCGGTCGCCTTCGGCGAAGGGGATCGCGTAGAAGGCCATGTCCCACGCCCGGGTGGCGTTCTCCACGAAGGCGATCTCGTCGCGGCGGGCGCCCAGGAGCCGGGCGACGGCGTCGTAGAAGTGCGCGATGGCCGCCTCGTTGCGTTCGGCGGCCTCGTATCCGCCGATCAGCGACTCCAGTTCGAAGTGCCCGGCGACGGCGTCGATGACGGGACGGGGCGGCAGCGCGGCCCCGGCGTTGTTGAGATGGGCCACCTTCGCGCAGCCGGGGGTGTCGGACCGGAGCTCGTCGATGTTCACAGGCAGCCTTCCCCTCGCGGAAATGTCGTACCCCCGCGGGACCCTGGGGTCCGGCGGCGGCTTGACCTCAACCTTTCTTGAGGTCGCATGCTTGCTGTCCCAGGCTAACGATCACAGGGGGCTCCATGGACATGGAAGTCACGGCGTGGATGTCGCTGCACCACGCCATGAACGCGCGGGACAGCAGGCCGTTCTCCAGGGCGACGCTGCGGCGCATCGGCCGCTTCGCCCGCCCGCACCGGGGCATCCTCACGGCCTTTCTCCTGCTCAGCGTGGTGATGGCGGTCATCGCCGTCGCGACGCCCGTCCTCGCCGGATGGGTCGTCAACGCGATCGTCGACCATGACTCCACGTCCACGGTCGTGTGGCTGGCCATCGTGATCGCGGTCCTGGCGCTGGCCGAGGGCTCCCTCGGGCTCCTCAACCGGTGGCTTTCCGCGCGCATCGGCGAGGGGCTGATACTCGACCTGCGCACCTCCGTGTTCGACCACGTCCAGCGCATGCCGGTCGCGTTCTTCACCCGGACCCGCACCGGCGCCCTGGTCAGCCGGCTCAACAACGACGTGATCGGCGCCCAGCGCGCGTTCAGCGACACCCTCTCCGGAGTGGTCAGCAACCTCGTGACGGTGCTGCTCACCTTCGCCGTGATGGTGCGGATCTCCTGGCAGATCACTCTGCTGGCGCTGGTCCTGCTGCCCGTCTTCGTCCTCCCGGCCCGCCGGATGGGCACCCGCCTGGCGAAGCTCGAACGCGAGGCCGCGGCGCACGACGCCGCGATGAGCACGCAGATGACCGAGCGGTTCTCCGCCCCCGGCGCGACGCTGGTGAAGCTGTTCGGGCGCCCGGCCCGCGAGTCGGCCGAGTTCGCCGCCCGGGCCCGCCGCGTCCGCGACATCGGCGTCCGCACCGCGATGGTGCAGCACGTCTTCATCACGGCGCTGACCATGGTCTCGGCGCTCGCCCTCGCGCTCGTCTACGGCGTCGGCGGGTTCCTGTCCCTGCGCGGCCACCTCGACGCCGGCGCCGTCGTCGCCCTCGCCCTGCTGCTCACCCGCCTCTACGCGCCGCTGACGGCCCTGGCCAGCTCCCGCGTCGAGGTGATGAGCGCGCTCGTCAGCTTCGAGCGGGTCTTCGAGGTGCTCGACCTCAAGCCGCTCGTCGCCGAGAAGCCCGAGCCCCGCGACGTGCCCGAGGGCCCGGTGGCCGTCGAGTTCGACAACGTCACCTTCGCCTACCCGTCGGCCGACAAGGTCTCCCTCGCCTCCCTCGAAGAGGTCGCCACCCTCGACACCCGGGGCGGCGTGGACGTCCTGCACGACGTGTCGTTCCGCGCCGAGCCCGGCCAGATGGTCGCCCTGGTCGGCTCGTCCGGCGCGGGCAAGTCGACGATCGCGCAACTGCTGCCGCGCCTCTACGACGTCGACTCCGGCGCCGTCCGGCTCGGCGGCGTCGACGTCCGCGACCTGTCGTTCCAGGCCATCCGCGACACGCTCGGCATGGTGACGCAGGACGGGCACCTGTTCCACGAGTCGATCCGCGAGAACCTCCTGCTGGCCCGCCCCGAGGCGCCCGAGGAGGAGCTCTGGGACGTCCTGCGCCGCGCCCGGCTCGACGCCCTCATCGAGGGCCTGCCCGACGGTCTCGACACGATCGTCGGAGAGCGGGGCTACCGCCTGTCCGGCGGTGAGCGCCAGCGCCTCACCATCGCGCGGCTCCTGCTCGCCCGCCAGCGCGTCGTGATCCTGGACGAGGCCACCGCGCACCTCGACTCCACGTCCGAGGCCGCGGTCCAGGAGGCCCTCACCGAGGCCCTCGACGGCCGCACCGCCGTGGTCATCGCGCACCGCCTGTCGACGGTCCGCGCGGCCGACCTGATCCTCGTCGTGGAGAGCGGCCGCATCGTCGAACGCGGCACGCACGAGGAACTCCTCGCCGCGGACGGCCGCTACGCCGACCTCTACCGCACCCAGTTCGCCGACGACCCGCCCCTGGAGCCCGTCGCCTGACCGGATGCCGCAACCCGCCCCCGCCCGGAACACCGACCACGCGCCCGCGCCTCCGCCTCATGTCCAGGCGGCGGCGCGGGCCCGCAGGAACCCCCGGCACGCGCCAAGCAACCGCCGCGCGCGCCCACCGAGGCCGCATACCGCGGCCGGGTGCCACAGGCACCCTCAAACCACGCGGCAAAGCCAGCGGCGCGCCGGGCGGTGCGGGGGCTCGGTAGGGGCGGGGTGGGTTAGGGCAGGTTGGTGAGGAGGTCGTGTAGGGAGCGGTGGACGTTGGAGCGCCAGCCGCTGCCCATGCCGCGGAAGGCGTGGGCGTTGACGGGGTCGTCCAGGTCGAAGCCCGCGTGCTCGACGAAGAGGCGCGTACCGCGCCCCTCGGGCACGAGCCGCCACGTCACCGTCGTGTCGAGGCCGCCGCCGCGCCAGCTGATGCGCAGCAGGCCCGCCTCCTCGACGTCGAGGACCTGGCACGCGATCGTCCCGTCGAAGCCGATCGCCGGGATCGGCTTGGCGGTGAACGTGAAGCGGTGCCCGACGACGGCCTTGAAGTCGTTCGGCATCAGCCACCGGGCCAGCAGCTCCGGCTCGGTGAGCGCCCTCCACACCTTCGCGGGCGGATGCGGCAGGAACTCGTCCACCTCGATCGAGGCCCGCTCACCGCTCATGTTCCCCCTCTTCCACATCACACCCTGCGAAAACGGGCGACGGCGACGGCGCCCGACACCAGGACGATCCCGGCGGTCCACGCCAGTGCCCGCACGACGTAGTGCTCGGCGCCGTGCCCGAGGCCCGCCGCGTCGCCCTGGGTGAGCACCCGCACCGCGTCCATCATGACGGTGACCGGCTGGTGCTCGGCGAAGCCCCGCAGCCATCCGGGCATCGTCGCCACCGGGACGTAGGCGCCGGAGACGAAGCTCAACGGCAGCGCCAGGAACCCCACGCCCTGCGCCGCCTGCGGGTTCGCGGTCAGCAGCCCCAGCGCCACGAACATGCAGACGAACGCGGACCCGAACAGCGCGCACAACCCGAACCCGGCCAGCGCGGACGCCCAGCCGGCGTGCACCCGGAACCCCACGGCGAACGCCAGCGCGGCGCTCACCAGGAGGATCAGTGCCACGCGTACCGTGTCGGCGACCACCTGACCCGCGATCGCGGCCGTGCGCGGCATCGGCAGCGACCTCAGCCGGTCCAGGTGGCCGGACGCGATGTCCTCGGCGACCGCGACCGCCGCGCTCATCCCGGCGAACAGCCCGCTCACCGTCAGCAGCCCCGGAATCATGTAGTCGACGTATCCGACGCCGCCCGTGCCGATCGCGCCGCCGAACACGTACCGGAAGATGAGCAGGAACGCGACGCTCTGCACGAGACCCATCACGATGATCTGCGGTGTCCGCAGCATCCGCCGCATGCCCCGCTGGGCGACCACCCAAGACGCCGCCCCGAACCCCACTCCACCAACGCCCGAAGTCACCGCCATGCCGCCTCGCAACGCCGTCCGTTCCCGCGCCTCTGAGGGGCGGCGGCCTTCGACCGGCCTCCGCGCCATGTGGACGTGCGGCTCATACCTGACTCCGTTCTCGGCATCGGTCGTCCCCGCCGTCTCCGCGGGCGGCGGTGGCGCTCATACGGGGGTCCTGTCGGGGGTGGTGGTGAGGGCCAGGAAGACCTCGTCGAGGGTGGGGCGGCGCAGGGTGACGTCCTCGATGGGGACGTGGTGGTCGGCCAGGGCCCGGACGGCTTTCAGCAGGTCGTCGGGGCCGTTGGCGGCGGGCATGGTCACCAGGAGGGACGGCGGGTCGGCGTGGACGGGGGCGATCGCCTCCAGGGCGCGGGCGGCGGGCGCCAGCGCGGCGCGGTCACGGACGTGGACCTCGACCAGGTCGCCGCCGATCCGCGACTTCAGCTCCCGGGGCGTGCCCTCGGCCGCCACCCGGCCCCGGTCGATGATCACGACGTGGTCGGCGAGGCGGTCGGCCTCGTCGAGGTACTGGGTGGTGAGCAGGACGTTCGCGCCGTCGGCGACCAGGGCGCCGATGGCGTCCCACAGTTCGATGCGGCCGCGCGGGTCGAGGCCGGTGGTGGGCTCGTCCAGCAGCAGGAGCCGGGGCGCGCCGACCAGGCTCGCGCCGAGGTCCAGGCGGCGGCGCGTGCCGCCCGAGTAGGTGCGGACGAGGCGGTCGGCCACCTCGGCCAGGGACAGCCGTTCGAGCACCTCGGCGGCGCTCGCGCGGGCAGTCCGGCGGTTCTGCCCGAACAGCCGCGCGATCATCTCCAGGTTCTCCCGCCCGGTCATCGCCGCCTCGACGGCCGCGTACTGGCCGGCCAGGCCGATGAGCCGCCGCACCCGGCCCGGTTCGCGGGCCGCGTCGACGCCGTCCACGCGCAGGGTGCCGCCGTCGGGCCGGACGAGCGTCGCCACCGCGCGGACGAACGTCGTCTTCCCGGCGCCGTTCGGGCCGAGCAGCGCGACGACCCGGCCCGGTTCGGCGACGAGGTCGAGCCCGTCGAGGGCCCGCACGTCCCCGAACCGCTTGACCAGGCCGGACGCCTCGACGACGGGGGTCACAGGTCCTCCTCGTCGAGCAGGTCGCGCAGGTTGGAGAGCTTCTCCCGCCAGAACCGCTCGTACGGGGTGAGCCACTGCGAGAGCTCCCGCAGCGGCGCGGGCTCCAGGCTGTAGAGGCGCCGGCGGCCGTCGCGGCGCTCGCTGACCAGCCCGGCGTCGCGCAGCACCCTGAGGTGCTCCGACACGCTCGGGCGGCTCATCGCGAAGTGCGCCGCGAGGTCGTTGACCGGGCGCGGCCCGTCCAGCAGCAGGGCGGTGAGCTCCCGCCGGACGGGGCTGGCCAGGGCCGCGAAGACGTCCACCGTCACCGCGCGGCCAGCACGATGCCGTTGCCGTCGGGGTCGGTCAGCGTGGCCTGCCGGCCCCAGGGGAGGTCCTGCGGGCCTTCGACCCGCACTCCGGCGTCGCGCAGGCGCTCGCAGTCCGCGTCGAGGTCGGTCGTCTCCAGCATCAGCCCGTGCACGCTGCCGGGCGCCGCGCCGGGCACGTGGTTCGCCAGGACGACGTTCGTCTCCGCTCCCTTGGGCGCCACCTGGAGCCAGCGCATCGGGCCCGTCGAACGGTCCATCACCACCTCGAAGCCGAGCTTGGTCGCGTAGAAGTCCTTGGCCGCGTCCTGGTCGGAGACCGGCACGGTCAGCAGCCGCACATGCGTGATGTTCATGCGCCCGAAGTTATGTAGGAGGATGCCTACATGTCAAGCGTAGGAGAATCCCTACATGATGGCGGCCATGTTTGCCGGGCGGGCCGGGTGGCAGGTTGAGGGCATGCGCGCCGTCACCTATGACTCCTTCGCCAGCGACAACTCCCGCCTGAAGGTCGGGGACGTCCCGGACCCGAAGGTCGGCCCGGGGCAGGTCCTGATCGAGGTCCGCGCGGCGGGGGTCAACCCCGTCGACTGGAAGGTCATGACCGGCGGCCTGGACGGGATGATGGACGCGATGTTCCCCGTCATCCCCGGCTGGGACGTCGCCGGGGTGGTGCGGGGACGCGGCCCCGACACGCCGGAGTTCGCGGACGGCGACGAGGTCATGTCCTACGCCCGCAAGGACGTCGTGGGCGCCGGGACGTTCGCGCAGTACGTCGCGGTCGCGGCGGACGACGTGGCGCGCCGACCCGCGTCGCTCGACTGGAACCAGGCCGGCGGGCTGCCGCTCGTCGGGATGACCGCGCAGCGTTCCCTCGACCGCCTGGACGTCGGTCCGGGCGACGTCCTGCTCATCCACGCGGCGTCCGGCGGGGTGGGGAGCCTGGCTGTCCAGATCGCACGGGACTGCGGCGCCCGCGTCATCGGCACGGCGTCCGAGAAGAACCACGACTTCCTGCGGGGACTGGGCGCCGAGCCCGTCGCCTACGGGGACGGCCTGGTCGAGCGCGTCCGCGACCTGGCGCCCGGCGGGGTGACCGCCGTCGCCGACTTCGTGGGCGGCCAGCTCGACGCCACCCTCGCCGTCCTGGCGGAGGGCGGGCGGCACGTGTCGGTCGCCGACAACACGGTCGACGAGCACGGCGGCCACTGGGTCTGGGTCCGTCCGAACGGCGCGAAGCTGGCGGAGCTCGCGGCCATGGCCGACCGCGGCGCGCTCACGGTCGAGGTCGCCGGGACGTACCCGCTGGAGAAGGTGGGCGAGGCCTTCGACGCCAGCCGCGGGGGGCACACGCGCGGCAAGCTCGTCATCACGCCCTAGCCGCCGGACCGCCCCGAGCGGCTAGATCGACTTGCGCGCCAGCCCGGCCTGGCGCGCCTTCTCCCGGCGCTTGTGCGCGGCCTGCCGCCGGGCCGTGTCCTGGGCCGCCCAGACCTCGGGCTGCATGCACATCAGCTCACCGGTGCCCGGGACGAGGATCACCCCGCCGAAGGGGTCGTCCCCGGCGAACCACACTCCGCGCTCGATCCCCCTGGGCCACCGGTCGGAGAACAGCGGCTCCCGGGCCGACATGCGCGGAGAGCCGCCCTCGCCCAGGGTCAGGGACCGCACCCCGTTGCCGCGCAGGTTCGACTTCTTCACGGGGGAGCGGAACTCGAAGTCGTAGACCTTCAGCACCCGGGCGCATTTGCGCAGGTAGAGAATCTGGGGGAGCCAGAACCTCGTCCCCAGCAGCAGCGCCACCAGGCCCGTGCCGACGAACGGGTAGAGGTAGCGGACATCCACGGCGAGCGGCACGACGACCATCGGACCGCTGACAGCCACCAGCAGGAGATAGCGCCCGATCAGGACCTTGTAGTGGTGCTTCACCGGGCCCCGGCGGTCGGTGCCGTCCGTGGCGTAGGGGACGGCGCCGCGGAACGGTCCTTCGAGCAGCACGTGCAGCGCCACGAGCACCACGCACGCGAGACCGAGCATCCCGGGGATCCCGAGCCACCAGAAGTCGTCGCTGAGGGCCGGCAGGACGAGCCCGTAGGAGATCGCGTAGCCCGGGACGAGCCAGGCCGCCCACCACAGCCGGCCCCGCGGGCCGCCCGTCGCCTGCCCTTCCGTCGCCTGCCCTTCCGTCGCCTGCCCTTCCGTCGACGGCTCTTCGCCGGACGCGGCCGAAGGTTCCGGCATGCGCTCCATCCCTTCCGCCCGCCATGTCCGAAGATCGCGTGGTCGTCCAAGGTAAAGGTGATCCTCCGGGTCTGGCCACCCCGCGCCGGGATGAGTTGGTAACTTGGTACCATGGTAAAAGTTGAGCGGGTGCAGACCGGCGTGCGGATCGAGCGCAACGTGCTCAAGGTCCTCAAGGCGCTGGCCGAGTACCTCGACCTGTCCCTGGGCGACCTGGTCGAGGGGATCGCCCTGCACGCCTTCGAGGGAAAGGCCCCCTTCTCGCCGGAGACGCTCGCCAAGATCGAGCAGCTCAAGGACGTCTACGGCCTGACGCTGACCGCGGCGGACGCGCACGCCCTGGACGAGACGCGATGAGCGGCGCCCGGCACCGGCTCGCCGGCCGCCTGGCGGTCGCGCTGCCTCCGGACGAGGCTTTCCCCCTGTTCACCGCGCAGGGCGAGCGGAGGTGGGTGCCGGGATGGGCGCCGTCCTTCCCCGCGCCCGTCGCCGACGACGCCGAACCCGGGACGGTCTTCCAGACGCCCGACCGCGATCACGGCCAGACCACCACCTGGATCGTCGTGGACGCGGTCCCCGGACGGCGCATCCGCTACGCGCGCGTCACCCCGGGCGTCAGCGCGGGAACGGTCTCCGTCGTCCTGGACCGGGCAGGCGACCACACCGACGTGACCGTCACCTACGAGCTCACCGCGCTCTCCGGCGACGGAGCCGCCCACCTGCGGCGTTTCGCCGACGGATACCCCGCCTTCCTGGCGGCCTGGCAGGACGCCATCGCCGAGGCCCTGCACGCCGACGTCCAAGGCCCGTCCGCCTGACCGGCGACCGAGGCGTGCACTCGTCCCGCTCCACGAACAGAGGGAACCCGTCCGGCGCGACCGGTCGAGTACCGGGTGAAAGCCCACCGAAAGGACCCCTGTGAACGGACGAGTCACATGATGACCGCACCTTCGGGGACGGAGCCGGATGTCCCTCCCGGTCCGGCGACCGACGCCGCGGTCCTGCGGGAGTCGCTCCGGCAACCCGAGCGTTTCGCGGACCTCTTCGACCGGCACGGCGACGAGATCCACCGCTACGTCGCCCGCCGCCTCGGCCCCGACATGGCCGAGGACGTCGTCGCGGAGACGTTCCTGACCGCCTTCCGCAAGCGCGGACGGTACGACCCCGGCCGGCCGGACGCGCGCCCGTGGCTCTACGGGATCGCCACGCACGCCCTGCGCGAGCACCGCCGCGCCGAGGCCCGCCGCACCAGGGCCATGGCCCGCGCGGCGCCGGACCGGCCGGAGGAGGCGTTCGACGAGCGCAGCACCGCCAGGGTCGCGGCGGGCCGGCTCCGGCCCGAGCTCGCCGCGGCGCTCACCCGGCTCTCGGCCGCCGACCGCGACCTGCTCCTGCTCATCGCCTGGGCCGACCTGAGCTACGACGAGGCGGCCCAGGCCCTCGGCGTCCCCCTCGGCACGATCAAGTCCCGCCTGCACCGGATCCGCAAGAAGCTGCACCGCGCGTTCGGCGGCGCCCACCCCCTCCAGGAGAACGCGACATGACCACCGACGAGATCACCCTGTTCCGCGAGGGCCGCCCGGACGTCCCGGAGTACGACCGCTTGGCCAAGGCCCGCCTGCGCGTCCGCCTCAGTGACGGGGCGCCCGCCTCCCCGGCCCGGCCGTGGCGGGCCCGCCGGCGCCTCCTCACGGCCGGAGCCCTCGCCGGGGCGCTGGCCATCGCCGCCGCCACCGCCGTCACCGTCGGCGGCCGGGGCGAGCAGGAGCCCGGCCCCCTGGCCCTGCGTCCGGTCGGCGCCCCCCAGGACCTGGCCCACAACGCCGCCCTGGTCGCGGCGACCAAGCCCGTTCCGAAGATCGGTCCGACGCAGTGGGCCTACCTGAAGACGGTCTACGCCGAGACCCAGGAAGGCGGCGGACGGCCCCTCTTCGGCGCCCCGGACAAGACCCGCAGCCAGGAACTGTGGCGCCGGACGGACGGCAAGCGGTTCGCCGTGATCGAGGACGGGAGGCTGCGCGTCGCCGAGGGCTCGAAGTACACCCCGACCTATCCCGAACTGCTCTCGCTGCCCACCGATCCCGGTGCGGTGCTCGCCCGGATCTACAAGACGATCGACGCCGAGTACGCCCGCCGTCTCGCCGAGTGGGGCAAGCCGATCCCGGAGGGGCTGCCGAAGCGGACGCGCGAGAAGTACGCCCTGATGAAGAAGGCGAAGCCGAAGCCGCCGACCGCCGACGAACGCGACTCCGCGGCGTTCGAGCTGGTCTCCCGCTTCATGCGCGACGCCGTCCTCCCCTCGAAGATCGAGGCTGCGCTGTACGGCGCCGCCGCCAGGATCCCCGGCGTGCGCTACGAGCCCGCGGCCGCCGATCTCGGGCATCGCCGGGGGGTCACGCTCTACCGCGTCGAGAACGGCTACCTGCGCAGCGAGATCCTCATCGACCCGAAGACCTACGCGTACCTGGGCTTCCGCGCCATCGCGGTGAAGGACCACCGGGAGCCCGGCCTGCTGCCCCTGAAGCGGGGCCAGATCACGGGCTGGGGCGCCCTGATGGCGTCCTCCTTCGTGTCGAAGCCGGGCGGCCGCGGCTGAGCGGGGAGGACACGCCGGGATGACGCCTCGCCCGCGCCGGTGGGCCCGGATCGCGGCCCGCCGCAGCGGGTGAGGCGTCATCGCCCCCGTCGCGCCGTCCGCCCGCGCCCGCGCCCGGGACTCGGATCGGCCGGACGGTCCCGAGTCAGTCGACCAGGGCGCCGGCGGAGATGTTGACCTGCGTGGAGGTCAGGCTGGCGGCGTGGTCGGAGGCCAGGAAGGCGGCGACGCGGCCGACGTCGGTGAGCGTCGCGGCGCGCTTGAGCAGGGTGGCGTCCACCATCTGCTGCTTGATCGGCTCCATGTCCGGGATGTTCGGCATGGACTCGGGGATGCCGCCGGTGCGCATCGACAGGACGCGGACCGAGTGCGGCCCCAGCTCGCAGGCCCACTGGCGGCGCATCGCCTCCACCATGTCGCAGCCGACCTGCACCGTCCCGATGCCGGGCATCCTGTTGGTGGGGTCGGAGCCACCGAAGTGCAGGATCACGCCCGAGCCCTGCTTGACCATGTGCCGCGCGGCCGCCTGGGTGGTCAGCAGGAACGAGCGGGCGACCTTGTCCATGGCCCGGCCGAAGTCCGCCACCGGCATGTCGAGCAGGGGCACGAACAGCGCGTCCTGGGAGATGGCGTTGACCGACACGTCGATGCTGCCGGCCGTCTCCACGACCGAGTCGACCCAGCCGTTCACGGCGTCCTCGTCCAGGGCGTCCACGCGCGCCGTCTCGGCGAGGCCTCCCGCGGCCCGGATCTCCTCGGCGACGGCGTCGAGCTTGGCGGGGGTGCGGCCGGCGAGGAACACCCGCGCGCCCTCGGCCGCGAAACCGCGCGCCATGGCGCCGCCGATGCCGCCGCCTCCGCCGTAGACGACCGCGGTCTTGTTCTCCAGAAGCATCGTGGTTCTCCGTTCGTCTGAGGTGGGCACGACGCTACGAGCGCGGCCGGACGGCCCGCATCGGTCATCGAACGGGTGTTCAACGGCGCAGGTCGGCAGGGCCGGACCGGGCCGGGGAGCGGCGCCGGGGAGGCGGGCCCGGCGGGTGCGGCGGCAGGCCTAAGTCATGTGTCCGATACCAGCCGGGCCAGCTCCACGCGGCGCGTGACGCCGATCTTCGGGTACGCCTTGTAGAGGTGGTGCCCGACCGTGCGGGGGCTGAGGTAGAGCTGCGCGCCGATCTCCCGGTTGCTGAGCCCGGCGGCGGCGAGCCGCACGACCTGGAGCTCCTGCGGGGTCAGCCGTTTCAGGGGGTCGGCGTCCCCGGCCCTGGCCGCCGGACGGTCCCCGAGGACCTCCAGCTCCGCGCGGGCGCGCTCGGCCCAGCACTCGGCGCCGAGCCTGGTGAACGCCTCCCGCGCCGCGGTCAGCTCCTCCCGGGCCTCGGGGCGGCGGCGCCGGCGGCGCAGCCACTCCCCGTACAGCAGCCGGGTCCGCGCGGTGTCGTAGGCGCGGTCGCCGTGCAGGCCGAGGGCGGTGCGGTAGTGCTCGCCGGCCTCGTCCCCGGTGGCGAGCAGGGCGCGGCAGCGGGAGATCAGGGCCGTGCTCGACGTGGCCGCCGCCCACGTCTCGAACGCGGGAAGGTGGGCGCGGGCCAGCTCCGGGCGCCCGGCGCGCACCGCCGCCTCCGCGTGGTCCGGGACGGCGCGGATCAGCACGTCGTGCCGGGACGGGCCCGAGCACACCGCGTCCAGCCGCTCCAGGGCGGCTCCGGCGTTCCCTTCGGCGAGGTCGAGCAGCCCCAGGCCCCAGGACGCGAGAGCGGTGTTGGTCGGGTGGAGGCCGGAGTGCTTGAGGACGCCCGCCGCCAGGGCGCGGCTGCGGCCGGCGTCCGACTCCAGCCGCACCACGATGCACCGCAGCGCGGTCACCTGCGTGTCCATGCCGATGTCGGCGGCCAGCGACATTCCCTCGGCCGCCGCCGCGTCCGCGCCGCGCAGGTCGCCGAGCAGCACCCGCCCGATCGCGAGGGCCTCCAGGATGTAGGGCAGCCAGCCGAGCGCGCCGCGGGCCCTGGCCTGCGCGGCCATCCGCTCCAGCAGTTCGGTGGCGCCGCGGTCGTCGGCCACGAGCAGGCCCATGAAACCGCCGATGACGAGTTCGACGGCCTCCTCGACCTCGCCGCTCCGCGCGGCCTCGAAGAGGGCCCGCATGTGGGGGACGGCCCCCGGCACGCCGTCCGCGAGCCGACCGTAGGCGATCAGCGCGGCGGTCACCGGCGCCTTCGGGGAGCCGCCCGGCAGCCGCACCGTCCCGAGCAGCTCGACGCTGCGCCGCACCAGATCGTGGGCACCCGCGTCCCGGGCGGCCCAGACGGCCTCCGTCAGCATGGCGACCGCCTGCTCGGGATCGCTCCCGGCGATGAGCGACGCCCCCCGCAGCGCCAGCTCGGCGTCGGCGGCGGGCGAGGTGCGCTCGTAGGCGACCTGGGCACGGATGAAGGTGGCCTCCGCGACGACCCCGTCCTCGGCGCTGAGGTGCTCGGCCTCCTCGGCGAGGCGGGCGGCCTGGTCGGGCCGGCCGGCGTCGTAGGAGGCCCGCGCCGCGTGGACGAGCCGCCGGGCCTTGCCCTCCGGCTCGGTGCTGAGCCGCGCGGCGCGCTCGTA
>NZ_JBFARL010000045.1:0-45375 GCF_040674655.1 Actinomadura sp. NPDC049753
CCGCGAGCAGCCCGACGGCCCCGGCGCGCGGCGCGCGGCGCTGGCCCGGCGGGGGAGGACGGGCGGCGGGACCGCGAGCGGATTCGAGGAGGTGTCACTCGCGGTTCCCTCGCTTCGCGTCGCCACCGCGAGGGGCTACGACCCGGACATCGACGTGATCATCGACTTCATCCGTGCACAGCGTGGATCCGGCACTCAGTAGAGGGTGGCATAGGTGAATTCATTATCGTCCGTCGCAGTAATCGGAGGAAGCGGCTTCATCGGGTCACATCTGTGTGAACTGCTGTTGGACATGGAGTGCCGGGTGTACTGCGTGGACAACTTCGCCACCAGTGGGCCCCGTAACGTGGCACATCTCGCGGACCGTCCCGGGTTCGCGCTCATCGAACACGACATCAACGAACCTCTCGACCTGACCGGCGGAGTCGGAGCGGTGGTGCATCTCGCCTCGCTGCCCAGCCCGGTCGACTATCTGGCACGCCCGGTGGAGACCCTTCGTGTCGGTTCCGTTGGAACTCTCAACACTTTGGACTTCGCCCGGGCGAAAGGCGCCCGATATGTGTACGCGTCGAGCAGCGAGGTCTACGGCGACCCGTCCGTGCACCCGCAGACCGAGTCCTACCACGGGAATGTGAACCCCATGGGGCCGCGCTCCTCCTACGACGAGGGCAAACGGTTCGGAGAGGCGGCCTGCGAGGCGTACCGGACCGTTTACGACGTCGACACCACGGTTCTGCGCATCTTCAACACCTACGGCCGCCGCATGCGGGCGGAGGACGGCCGGCTCGTGCCCACCTTCATCCGTCAGGCACTGGCCGGCCGGCCCATCACCGTGCACGGCACCGGGCGGCAGACGCGCTCCCTGTGCCATGTGGACGACACCGCGCAAGCCCTGGTCAAAGCCGCTCTGACCGGGCACCCGGGGCCGATGAACATCGGGAATCCCGACGAGCTGACGGTCGTCGCCATCGCCGAGCTCATCCGGGAGCTGTGCGACTCGCCGTCGCCGATCCACCATGTCGGCGCCCGCGACGAGGACCCCACCAGGCGGCGCCCCGACATCGCCCTGGCCCGCCGGGCACTCGACTGGGAACCGCGCGTGAGCCTGAGAACCGGATTGACCGACACGATCGCCTGGTTCGCGAGCCATTCGTCACTGGCCGCCGCGAACCCCTGACGTTCCATCGCCAGATGCGGGCATGGCTCGCCATGCCCGCATCACTCCCCCCACGTCATTCATCCAGGAGAGCCTGCGACCGAATCCGGTCACGGGGGTCGGGTTGCGCATCTGCGCCTTCCCCGGACGCGCCCATTCCCGCGCAGCCTGAAGGATAATTTCCTACCGATACGTTGAACTGGGAAAACGACGGCCCGGCCCTGCCTCACAAAGGGTTTCTCAACCACAGAGCCGGGTCGCCGCCTCCCATGCGCCCCTGCCGACGGGTGAAGAGTCCGCCGCGTGAATCGAGGGGCTTGCACGCCGACCAGAATACCAGCCGACACGATCGGCCACTTGTGTTACGTTCGGCCTTACGTAACTCAACAAAATAGGACCGATCCCGGTCTTCGAGTTGCGCCTGTCAATCGGGTGCAGCGAGGAGGACCGGGATTGAAGACCCCGGACCTCCTCGTGAGCACCCCTCACAAAGGAGGGGGTCCCTTTGAGGAACCTCGAAAACCGCGAACGCCCTCGCGCGCTCGCGCTCATCCTCACCATCTGCGGCTTCGTGCCGCGGCGGGTGAGGCTCGCCCGCGAGTGGCTGACCAACGAGGTGACCGGACCCGCCAAGAGGCGGCGCCCGGCCATCGCGTGGACGGTCGCCGTGGTGGCGATGGTCGTCGGGACGGGCAACAACGTCCTGCTCCTGAAGTCGGGAGCGACGGGCATGCCCGCCTTCGTGACCGCCTTCCTGACCGACGTCGCGGCGTGCACCGCCCTCTGGCTCGTCGTCCGTCCCAAGTGGCGGCAGGTCGACCGGCGGGTCAAGCGCTCGGCGCTCATCTTCGGATGCACCTCACCGGTCAGCATCTGGAGCGGGCAGGAGGCACTGCACCACATGCCCTACGCGATGGTCGCGGTGCTGGCCCTCATGGTGGGGCCGATGATCGCGGCCCTGGTGTCGGGGCGCAAGAACTGGCAGATAGTCGGGTGGGTGCTCGTCTCGGGCACCGGCGCCACGCTCCTGTACGGCATGGCGGCCTGGCAACTCTCGCCCATCGGGATCCTGAGCGTCGTCCTCAACGGGATGATGTACTGGGCCATGGCGCGGATCTTCACCGGTCTGGGCCGCCTGGAGGAGGAGTTCGCCAACGAGGCCAAGCTGGCGGTCGCCGCCGCCAAGGAGGCCCAACTGGCGGCCACCACTCCCCAGGAGGCCGAGCTGGCGGCCATCGCCCTCAAGGAGGCCGAGCTGGCGGCCGGCACCCGCAAGGAGGCCGTGCTGACGGCCAGTGCCCTGAAGGGCCTGGTCTCGGTTCCGGCGCTGTTCCTGCTCTTCCTGTGGGCCGGCGGCCCGACGGAAGTCAGCCAGCACAGCGTGTGGGCCACGGTCGGCGCCCTGGGCGTCGGCACGCTGGCCACGATCAGCGCGCTGTGTTCGAGCGCCGCCTGGAAGCGGGGCCTGACCATCTCCGCACACGCCCAGCTGCAGCCGGCGAAGCCGCTGCTGGGCCTCTTCTGGGGGACTCTGGTCGCAGGCCAGAAGCCCCCGAAGTTCACGCAGGACACGATCGCCGGGTACCTCCTGGTCTGCCTGGGAGCACTGGCGGTCGGCCTCATCTTCGTCGAGGAGAAGACGAAGGAGCAGCTCAGGAAGGCCCGCGCCCAGAGGGCGCGGGCCGAGAAGGAGCTCGACACCGCCTGACGGCGTAAGCCGCCCGGCATGCACTAACGGTCGCGGTGCCCTAACACCGTGACCGTCTCAGTCGAACGGCGGGGGGCTCTCGCCTCCCGCCGTTCTTCTTCGCTCGCCGTTGATCCTAACGCCTGGTGCATCGTTCCAAAGCCGTGCCCGACGGGAGTATCGCGTGTCGCGGCGCGGTCTCCGGCGGCGCTTCGCGTCATGAGTGAACCTAGAGGTAATGAACCCTGCTGACGAGAACGGCGAGAAGGGGGACGGCGACCGGGACGGAGGCCGGTCGCGGTTGGCGCCGATGCTGGCGGCGCCGATGTTCCGCTCGCTGCGCAACCGCAACTTCCGCCTGTTCACGGCAGGGTCGCTGGTGTCCAACACCGGCACCTGGATGCAGCGGGTGGCCCAGGACTGGCTGATCCTCGAACTGAGCCACAACGACGGGACCGCGCTGGGCATCACCACCGGCCTGCAGTTCCTGCCGATGCTGCTGTTCGGGCTGTGGGGCGGCGTGATCGCCGACCGCTACTCCAAGCGCCGGGTCCTGGTGCTCGCCCAGGTGGCGATGGGCCTGCTCGCGCTGGTCCTCGGACTGCTGGCCGTCACCGGAAGCGCCCGGCTGTGGCACGTGTACCTGCTGGCCCTCGGGCTGGGGGTCGCCACCGTCGTGGAGAACCCCGCCCGGCAGACCTTCGTGGTGGAGATCGTCGGCAGGACCGACCTGCCCAACGCCATCGCTCTGGGCGGCGCCTGCTTCAACATCGCCCGGGTCCTCGGCCCCGCGGTGGCGGGCCTGCTCATCGCGGCGATCGGCACCGGCCCCGTCTTCCTGGTCAACGCGGCGTCCTACGTCGCCGTGCTGGCCTCCCTGGCGGCGATGCGGGCCGGCGAGCTGAGCTCGGCCGAACCGGTCCCCCGGGGCAAGGGGCAGCTGCGGGAGGGCCTCGCGTACGTGCGGGCCCGGCGGGAACTGGTCATGGTCCTGCTGCTGCTGGGGCTCGTGGCCACGTTCGGGATGAACTTCGCGGTCACCATCCCGCTGCTCGCCAAGGAGGTCTTCCACGCCGGGGCGACCTCATTCGGGCTGGCCTCCACCATGCTGGCCGCCGGCTCCCTGGCCGGGGCGCTGGTGGCGGCCCGGCGGGTGCGCCCGACCCGCCGGCTGCTGCTCGGCGCGGCGGCGCTGTTCGGGGTGCTGGAGATGGCGGTGTCGCTGATGCCGTGGTACTGGCTGTTCCTGGCGCTGCTGGTCCCCACCGGCGCCGCGGTGCTGACGTTCACCACCACCGCCAACTCCACCATGCAGCTCGACGTCGCCCCGGCCATGCGCGGCCGGGTGATGGCGCTGTACACGCTGGTCTTCCTCGGCACCAACCCGCTCGGCGCGCCCCTCATCGGCCGGCTGTCCGAGCTGGTCGGCCCGCGCCTGGCGATGACGCTCGGCGGCGCGGTCTCCGCCCTCGCCCCCCTGCTGGTGGCGGCGGTGATGCTGCCCGGCCCCGTCCCCGGCGCCGCCGCGCCGGACCCGGCCGGCCCGCTCCCGCAGCCCGGCCGCGGCAGGTTCCGCCGTTAGCGGGCCCCCGGACTAGTTCGCGACATCATGTTGCTATCTTGTCGACATGATGTCGATAAGTGTGCGGGCGTGGGGCTGATGTTCCTCGCGCTTCGCGAGCTGCGGTTCGCCAAGGTCCGGTTCGGATTGATGGGCGCCGTCGTGGGCTTGATCGCGGTTCTCATGGTCATGCTGTCCGGGCTGTCGGTGGGGCTGGTCAGGGACGGGGTGTCGGGGCTGCAGAACCTGCCGGTCACCTCCTTCGCGTTCGAGCGCGACGTCCAGCACGACTCCGCCTTCTCCCGGAGCGTGGTGGACATGTCCGCCGTGGACGCCTGGCGGAGCCGTCCGGGCGTGCAGCAGGCGGCCCCCTACGGGAACACGCTCGTCAACACCAAGAGCGACCGGGGCGTGGACGTCGACCTCGCGCTGTTCGGAGTGGCGCCGGACTCGTTCCTGTCGCCCGACGTCGGCGCGGGCTCGCGGCTGAAGGACGCGGACGGCGTCGTCGTCAGCGCCACGGCCCTGGACGCCGGCCTTCGCATCGGCGACACGATCACGGTCGCCCGGCTCGGGACGCGGCTCCGCGTCGTCGGCGCCACCCCGCGGCAGGACACCTTCGGGCATGTCGACGTCGGCTACGTGCCGCTGCGGACCTGGCAGCTGATCAAGGCGGGCGCGGCCCCGGGCGACCCGGTGCCCGCGCACGCCACGCGGGAGATCACCGCCGTGGCGGTGCGCGCGAAGCCCGGAGCGTCGGTCGACCTCGCCGCGGGGGACGCCGCCGCCGGGACCGAGAGCCTCACGCTGGAGGACTCCTACGGCGCCTCGCCCGGCTACTCGGCCGAGACCTCCACCCTCCAGCTCATCCAGGTGTTCCTGTACGCCATCTCCGCCCTGGTCGTCGGAGCGTTCTTCGCCGTCTGGGCGATCCAGCGCAAGCACGAGGTCGCCGTTCTGCGCGCCATGGGCGCGTCGAGAGGCTGGCTGCTGCGCGACGCGCTCACCCAGGCGTTCCTCCTGCTCGTCGCCGCCGTCGCGATCGGCGCCGGGATCGGCGTCGGCCTCGGCTCGCTCATCACCGGCGGCGGAATGCCGTTCGCCCTCAGCGCCCCGAGCGTCACGGCGGCCGCCGCGGGGCTCGTCCTCCTCGGGCTCGCCGGAGCCGGCGCCGCCGTCGCCCGGATCGCGTCCATCGACCCCGCCACCGCGCTCGGAGGCAACCGATGACAGAGAAGACCACGCCGACCGCAGGGCCGCGCGAAGACGGCGCGGACGACCGCCTGGGGCTGGTCATGGAGGGCGTCGGCCTCAGGCACGGCGACGGCTCCGAGACCGTCCAGGCCCTCGACGACGTCGATCTCTCGGTGCGCCCCGGCGAGCTGGCCGCCATCGTCGGCCCGTCCGGCGCCGGCAAGTCGAGCCTGCTCGCGGTCGCGGGCGGACTCGCCCGCCCGGACCAGGGCACGGTCACGGTCGCGGGGCTCGACATCACCGCCGCCGGCGCGAGGGCCAGGGCGAGACTGCGGCGCGAGCACGTCGGGTTCGTCTTCCAGTCGGGCAACCTGGTCCCGGCGCTCACCGCCGTCGACCAGCTCCGGCTGCCGCTGCGGTTCCGTCCGCGCCGCGCCCGCTCCGGCCGCGATCCTCTCGCGCTGCTGGAGGACGTGGGCATGGCGGACAGGGCCGACCGGCACCCCCACCAGCTCTCCGGTGGGGAGCGGCAGCGGGTCGGCATCGCCCGGGCGCTGGTGACCGAGCCGAGCGTGCTGCTCGTGGACGAGCCCACCGCCGCCCTGGACCGGGCGCGCAGCCACGAGATCGTCCGCCTGCTCGCCCGCGAGGCGCGGCAATGCGGCGTGGCGGCCATCATGGTGACCCACGACCACGATGTCCTCGAACACTGTGACACCGTGTACGAGATGATCGACGGACGCCTGGCCGCGCTCGCCTGACGCCCCGGCCGGGCCGCCCGCCGAGGACGACCGGACCGGAGGGGCCCCGTGCCGAAGATCCAGGCGCCGACCGTGGCGGAGCACCGGGCCGCGCAGCGGGCGGCCCTGCTCGACGCCGCCCGCACCCTGCTGTCCGAGGACCCCGAGCGGGCCCCCGGCCTCGCGGACGTCGCCCGCCGGGCCGGGCTCGCCCGCTCCAGCGTGTACGCCTACTTCAAGTCCCGCGACGACCTGCTCGACGCCCTCATCGTCGACACCTTCCCGCGCTGGTCGGCCTACGTCGAGGCGCGGATGGCGAAGGCGAGGACGCCCGGCGACCGGATCCTGGCCTACGTCTACGCCAACCTCCGCCTCGTCGCCCGCGGAGACCACGCGCTGGCCCGCGCCCTCGCGGCCACCGGCCGCACCGACACCCTGGCCGGCTCCAGCCGGCTGCTCCACGACGAACTCCAGACGCCGCTCCGCGCGGCCCTGGCCGACCACGGCGCCTCCGACCCCGACCGGACGGCCGAACTCGTCCAGTCGATCGTCTACGCCCTGACGCGGATGATCGAGGACGGCCTCGCCGAACGCGCGGCCCGCCGCCTCGCCCACGAACTCCTCGCTCCCTACCTGTCCCCCGCGACGCCGTAAGCGGGACTCGCTGCCCCGGCGCGGTGCAGCGGGCAGGGCATCTCCTGGGTAAGGATCTCCCATGAGCAAGGACAAGCTGTCGCGGCGCGTGTACGAGCCGGAACTGGCCCGCCTCCAGTCGGAACTGGTGAATCTCCAGGAGTGGGTGCGCAGCGAGGGCGCCCGCGTCGTGGTGGTGTTCGAGGGACGGGACGCGGCCGGCAAGGGCAGCACGATCAAGCGGGTCACCGAGTACCTCAATCCCCGCGTCGCCCGGATCGCCGCGCTGCCCGTCCCGACCGACCGCGAGCGCACCCAGTGGTACTTCCAGCGCTACGTCGAGCATCTGCCGGCCGCCGGGGAGATCGTCCTGTTCGACCGGTCCTGGTACAACCGGGCGGGCGTCGAGCGCGTCATGGGCTTCTGCACCAAGCAGGAGTACACGCGCTTCCTCCACCAGTGCCCCATCTTCGAGCGGCTGCTGGTCGAGGACGGGCTCTTCCTGCGCAAGTACTGGTTCTCCGTGAGCGACGCCGAGCAGGAGCGCCGTTTCCGCAGCCGCCTGAACGACCCGGCGCGCCGGTGGAAGCTGTCGCCGATGGACCTGGAGTCCATCACCCGCTGGGAGGACTACTCCCGCGCCAAGGACGAGATGTTCGTGCACACCGACATCCCCGAGGCGCCCTGGTACGTCGTGGAGAGCGACGACAAGCGGCGCGCCCGGATCAACATGATCGCCCACCTGCTGTCGACGATCCCCTACCGCACGGTGGAGCCGCCGCGGCTGGCGCTCCCCGAACGGCCGCCCTCCAGGGGATACGAACGGCCGCCACGCGACATGCAGACCTACGTCCCCGACCACTCCGCGTCCCTGAAATGAGAACGACGGGCGCGGCCCGGCCACCTTCCCTGAGCGTCCGCCGATGCGGTTAGCATCACCGCATGCCGCTGACCGTCGCCGGCCGTTTCACCGCGTACGGGCCCTCGCACTGGGCGGCGCTCGGGCTGTTCGCGGTCGGTTGCGCCGGCCTGGTGCTCGTGGGCCGCGCGCAGCGGGCGGAGGCGGCGCCGGGCGCGGAATTCGGCGGTCAGGCACGGGGGTTCGGCCGGGCGTATGCGCTGGCGATCGTGTACGTGATGGTCGGCACGCAGGTCCACAGCCTCCTTCCCGGGCAGTGGCGGATCGGCGGATCGCTTCCTCTCCAGCTGTGCGACGTGGCCTGGCCGGCCGCGGTCGGCGCGTTGTGGACGCTCGGCCGCCGGTGGTTCGCGCTGACCTACTACTGGGGCCTCACGCTGTCGGTGCAGGGCCTGCTCACGCCGGCGCTGAACGGCGCGGACTATCCCGGCATCGACTACCTGGGCTTCTTCGGGATGCACCTGATGATCGTGTGGTCCGCGGTGTACCTGACCTGGGGGCTCGGGATGCGGCCGGACTGGGGCGCCTACAGGTTCGCGGTCGCCGTCACCGTGGCGTGGGCCGTCGCCACGTTCCTCTTCAATCTGGGCGCGGGGACGAACTACGGGTATCTCAACGACAAGCCCGGCACCGGTTCGGTCCTGGACGTGATGGGCCCGTGGCCCTGGTATGTGCTGGTCGAGGCGGCAGTCATCCTGCTCGGCTGGGCGTTGATCACCTGGCCCTGGACCCGGGCGGGCCGCCCGCCCGAGGCGGCCCGTCACCGGCTGTAGGCCAGGAACGGCGAGCGGGCCAGTTCGACGCAGTCGTGGAGGCCGATGTCGCCGCCGGGCTCCTGCTTTCACGACCTTGCGCGGGTGGTTCCCCTGGTGGCCGATCGCGTCGGTGCCGCGGCGTCCGATGCGGCTACTTCCTGGCGGGGGCGGATCCTGGCCGCTTGACGATCTGGTCGCCCTCGCTCACCGAGTTCCAGAGGGAGCCGTCGACGCGGATCTTCTTGCTCTTGCCGTCGCTGAACGTGACCTTGAGGTAGTGGTAGAGGTTCGACCCGTCCGGCATGTTGCGGGACTTGCCGTCGACGACGCCTTCCCACTCTTCGTCCTCGTGGACCCGTCGTGATCTGAACATTCGGTTCACCCGCCCTTCGTGATGGCTCTCTCACTTCCTGTGATCAGGCTAGGGCGCGGTGGATCCGGGGGCCTCGGTCGCGCGAGGGGTCTTGCGGATGCGACTTCAGGGTGAGGGGCGGGGCCGGACGATACCGAGGTCGTAGGCCATCACGACGGCGTGCACGCGGTCGCGGGCGCCGAGCTTGCGCAGGACGGACGAGACGTGGGTCTTCACCGTCGCCTCGGCGAGGGACAGATGACCGGCGATCTCGGCGTTGGAGGCGGCCCGGGCGACCAGCGTGAGCACCTCCACCTCGCGGTCCGTCAGCTCGGCCAGCCGTGCGGGCCGGACGGGTTCGGCCGGCTGGACGGCCACGAACCGGTCGAGGAGCCGGCGCGTGACGGTCGGGGCCAGCAGCGCCTCGCCCCGGGCGACCACCCTGACGGCGTCGGCCAGTTCCGGTGGGCGCACGTCCTTGAGCAGGAAGCCGCTCGCCCCCGCCCGCAGCGCGGCGTAGAGCGGCTCGTCCAGGTCGAACGTGGTCAGGATGATGACCTTGGGAGGGTCGGCGGCGGCGGTGATCCGCCGGGTGGCGTCGATGCCGTCGGCGCCGGGCATCCGCACGTCCATCAGGACGACGTCGGGGCGCAGCCGGGCGGCCTCCCGGACGGCCTGGTCGCCGTCGCCGGCCTCGCCGACGACCTCCAGGTCCTCCCGGGCGTCGATGATCATGCAGAATCCGGCCCGGACCAGGTCCTGGTCGTCGGCGACGAGCACCTTGATCGTCATGGCGGCTCCCTCGGGGCGGCCGGGCGCGGCCCCGGACCCCCGGCCGGGTCGGGTCCCGCCGCCGGCGGCCCGCCCATCATCGCAGCGAGACACACCGGCGACGTCCCGCGGCCGGGAGCCTCGCCGCGGTCAGCGGGTGACCGTCTCCCAGAACCCGCAGCCGTGCTCCGCCCTGGCGTCGACGGTGCGGATCGCGCCGGGCGCGAGGCTCAGCGGCGCGGCGCCGGGCCGCCAGCGCGGCGCGCCCCGGTGGTTCGGGTCGCCCGAGCGGGCGAAGGCGCTCCAGTAGCCGACCATGGTCCGGGCCAGTCCCTTGCGCTCACGGTTCACCAGCAGGTCTCTGCCGCCCAGGTCGAAGAGGTAGGGCAGGTTGGTGGCGTGGGCGGCGCCCTGCGGGACGTCCGGGACGTGCAGGCCGTTGACGTTGGGCGCGTTCTCGTCGGCGAACTCGTAGGAGTAGACCGTCGTGCGCGCGGCGAGGTCCCGGGCGCCGGCCAGTGCCGAGCAGGCCCAGGACGCGTCGGTCAGGACCGCCGCCCAGGCCAGCCCGGCGGACGGGTAGCGCGACAGCGGGTACCGGGCGGCGGCCCTGCCCGCGGCGGGCCCGAACGCCTCCTCCAGCAACCGGGGATAGGTCTCGGACGTGATCAGCTTCGGGTCGTAGTTGATCGCGCCCGCGACGAAGGAGCGGGCCTCGTCGCGGGTGCCACCGATGATCACCGGGACGCGGGTGAACGCGCCCGCGCGCAGCGCCGCCGCCGGATCCCGCGGCAGCAGTTCGGTGCCGTAGGCGAGGTGGTCGGCGAAGGACGGCGAGTGCGGGAGGAGTTCGGCGGTGGTCTTGCCCCGCAGGCACGCCAGCGCGTCCGTGCCCGCGCATTCCAGCTCCCGGGCGGCGGCCAGGCCGTCCTCCCGGCCCTGGGCGACGGGGATGTAGGGCCGGTCGGCGGGCGCTCCGGGGAACAGGCCGCCGGCGGGCCAGCGCAGCCCGCACGAACCCGACGAGATGATCGCCTTGTCGAAGTGCCCCTTGGCCGCGGGCGAGGTGAGCAGCGCGCAGGCCGACATCGCCCCCGCCGACTGGCCGAAGACGGTGATGTCGTGCGGGTCGCCGCCGAACGCCGAGGCGTTGCGCCGCGCCCACCGCAGCGCCGCGAGCTGGTCGGCGAACCCGAAGTCGCCCGACCCTCTCAGCCCGGACAGCCCCAGGTAGCCGAATATGCCGAGCCGGTAGTTCACCGTGATGACGACGGCCTTGCCCTCGGTCGCCAGCCGGACGGCGTCGTAGTCCTTTCCGCTCCCCTGGGTGAAGCCGCCGCCGTGCCACCACACCATCACGGGCAAGGCACCGTGGCGAACGCGCGGAGTGGTGACGTTGACGTAAAGGCAGTCCTCGCTGGACGGGTTCTCGGGCCCCGGCGAGCCCTGCGCGCAGTCCTTCCCCGGCCGTCCAGCGTCCCTTACGCCGCTCCACGGACTCGGCTCGCGCGGCAGCGTCCAGCGCCGGGCTCCGGTGGGCGGTTCTGCGTAGGGGATGCCGAGGAACTGCCGGGATTCCCCCTTCGCGATGCCCCGCACGCTTCCGGAATCCACGCGCACGGTCAGTGGCGCTTGCGCTGGCTCGTGCGCCGAACGGCACGCCATCAGCGCCCCGGTGGCCGAGACCGCCGCGAGCGCGGTGGCCAGGCTTCTGGCGGCAGGGGACACGCTTCTGAGACCCGCCACGACGACGACCGCCCATCTGATCACGTCCGCCGTCCGGCGGCACCCGTTCGAGAGCAAGGACGGGATGACCCGCCGATTCGACGCTAGGGAACCCGGCGCCCCGTGGCCTCAGCCCGGCGTCCCGTCTTCGACCCGCGACTCCAGACGGAGCAGCGGGCCCATGCCCGTCCCGGGATGTAGGCGGCGCGCCTCAGGGTCGGTCCGGCGGGGGCGTCAGATCCAGCCCTGCTGCCAGGCTTGGTGGGCGGCGGCGTGGCGGGTGGGGGCCCGGAGCTTGGTCATGGCGGTGGAGAGGTAGTTGCGGACGGTGCCGGGGGCCAGGTGGACCTGGGCGGCGATCTCGTTGACCGAGGCTCCGGTGCGGGCGGCGCGCAGGACCTCCAGTTCGCGGTCGGTGAGGGGGCACTCGTCCTCGGTGAGGGCGGCCGCGGCGATGTCGGCGTCGACGTAGCGGCGGCCGGCGGCGACGTCGCGGATGATCTCGGCGAGCCTGGACGCGGAGGTCGTCTTCGGGACGAAGCCGCGGACGCCGGCGGCCAGGGCGCGGCGCAGGACGGCCGGACGGGCGTGCCGGGTCACCAGGACGATCCGGGTCGGCAGTTCGGCCGTGATCTCCTCGGCGGCGCGCAGGCCGTCGGCGGGCGGCATCTCCAGGTCCAGCACCGCGACGTCCGGGCCGTGCTCGCGGGCCAGCCGGACCGCGTCGGTGGAGGTGGACGCCTCGGCGACCACCTCCAGGTCGTCCTCGAGCGCGAGCAGGGAGGCCAGGGCGCTGCGGAGGAGGTCCTCGTCGTCGGCGATCAGGAGTCGGATCATCGGTCGCCGCCGTTCCCGGCGGGCAGCGACGCCGTGAGTTCGAACCGGTCGGCGTCGCGGGTCCAGGTCAGGTCGCCGCCCGCGGTCCTCAGCCGGGCGGCGAGGGCGGTCAGGCCGGTGCCGGGGTCGGCGCCGGGGTCGGACGCGCCGTCGTTGCCCACCCGGAGGCGGGCGACGCCGCCGGTGACGCGGTAGTCGACGGACGCGTGGCGCGCCCGGCTGTGGCGGAGGAGGTTGGTGGTCGCCTCCCTCATCACCAGGCCCAGGAGGTGGCGGGCGGTGTCGCCGACGGCGGCGGGCTCCGCGGTGGTGCGGGCGTCGATGCCCGCGGAGGCGAGGATCCGGGTGGCGTTGGCGATCTCGTCGTCGAGGCTGGTGCGGCGGTAGCCGAGGACCACGGCGCGGGTGTCGCCGAGCGCGTCGGCGGCCAGCCGCCGGACGTCGCGCATCTCGGCGGCGGCGCGTGGCGGGTCGGTCTCGGCGAGCCGGGCGGCCAGTTCGCTCTTCAGGGCGATGACCTGCAGGTGGTGGCCCTGGATGTCGTGCAGGTCGGCGGCGAACCGGAGGCGCTCGTCCTTCACGGCGAGTTCGGCCGACAGGCGGCGCGCCTCGTCCAGCCGGCCCGCGATGTCCCAGGCCCACAGGGGGCCGAGCACGGCCCAGACGACGAAGGCGGTGACCCCCGGCGGGAACAGCGCGGCGTACGGCAGGTCGCCGTCCCCGCTCAGGAGGCTGACGGCGCCGCCGGGCAGCGCCGCGGCGAGGACCGCGGCGGCGATCAGCCGGAGCCGGCGGCGGCGGTCCAGGTAGGTCGCGGCGACCGCCGTCATGATCGCGGGGGCGATCGGCCACAGCCCGTAGTCGCGCACGGCCAGGGGGCAGATGGCGAGCACGAGCGCGGCCAGCGCTCCGGCGGCCGGCCAGCGCGCGGGCGGGCGGGGCCGCGCACCGGCCGACAGCCGCGCGTTCAGCAGGGCCACCACCGCCGCGACCTCGACCGCCAGCGCGGCGGCGCTGAGGACGCGCGGCTGGATCGGCACGTCGCCGTCCAGGATCCATTCGCCGGTGAGGAGGATCAGGACGCCCACGTTGGTGCCCGGCACCGCCCACCAGGTGTAGCGGCGGAACCCCGCCAGCCCTGCCTCGTCGGCCCCTGTGCGCACGCCGCCATTGTTCCAGCGGAAGGCGTCCAGGGCGGGTGTCATTTGTCCGGTATCCGCATGACAGATGTCATCCGCGCACGTGGTGGTCCGCCACTACCCGGGACCGTCGCGCCGCCGGAGGGTGGGGACGTCGCCCACCCGAGGAGGAGCACCGTGCAAGCACAGGAAGCCACACGCCACGGCCGGGGTCACGCGCTGATGCGGCGCTGGCCCACGGCGGTGGCCCTCGCCGCCGCGGCGCTCATCTGGGGCGGCGGCCTCGGTGACCTGGACGAGGCGGTGTCCGGGTTCGGCGAGCTGCTGCTCCTGCTGGCCCTGGAGTACCTGATCCTCGCCCGGATCGGCCGGCGCGGGGCGTCCTGGCCCGTCGTCGGGTCCATGGTCGTGGCCATGGTCGCGATCGGCATGCTGGACGTGGTCCCGCTGTCCGCCGTCATCGCGGCCGCCGCGCTGGTCCTGCTCGTCTGGGGGGCCGTCGCCGAGGCGCCGGACGGGCGGGCCGTCTTCGGAGCGCAGGCGGCGGGGATGGTCGGGTTCGGCGCCCTCGCGTTCGCGAGCCTCGCGGTCGACCCCGACCTCGGCCGCTACCTGGTGGCGGCCGGCTGGTTCCTGCACGGGGTGTGGGACGCCGTCCACCTCAAGCTCGACAAGGTCGTCTCCCGCTCCTACGCCGAAGCGTGCGGCGTGATCGACGTGGTGGTCGCCGCCATGCTCGTCTTCCTGCTGTGACCCCGGCCGGGAACATCGCGGCGATTCCCGCGGAACGGAGAATCGCCGCGATGCAGGGGCCGATGTGCGGCCGCGTCAGGCGAGGAGGCCCGCCAGTTCCGGCCTGGGGTGGTTGCGGCTGATGTTGCGTTCGAGGAGGGCCAGCGACTCCCGGACGCCGACGCTCCCCGCGGTGTGTTCGGGCAGGCGGCCGTCGTCGCGCTTGAGCCGGACGATCGCCTCCTCCATGGCGCTCTGGGCGGCGAACAGGCACGGGGTGCTGTAGATCGCGACCTTCACCCCGAGCTCGGTCAGCTCCGGCAGGGAGATGCGGGGCGACTTCCCGCCCGCGATCTGGTTGAACAGCAGCGGCTTGTCGCCGATCACCGTCCGGACCCGGCGGATCTGCTCGACGCTCCGGACGCCGTCGACCAGGACGACGTCCGCGTCGGTCCGCGCCAGCGCCTCGGCGCGGGCCAGCACCTCGTCCTCCTCGCCGGCGTCGGTGCGGGCGACGACCACGAGGTCGCGCCGGGTCCGCAGCACCATGTCGAGCTTGTCGAGGTACTCCTGGAGCGGCAGGATCCGCTTGCCGTCCACGTGCCCGCAGCGCCGCGGCCGCTGCTGGTCCTCAAGGATCACGCCGGACGCGCCGATCAGCTCCAGCTGCTCGACCACGTGGCAGGCGACCTCGGGGTCCACGTAGCCGTCGTCGATGTCCACGAGCAGGTGCCGCCCGGGGAAGGCGAGCCGCAGCCGCTGCACGAACGCGACGATGTCGGGCCAGGCGATGAAGCCGATGTCGGGAAGGCCGTAGTGGGACGCCGCGAAGCCGAAGCCGGACACGAAGAGTCCATTGTAGTGCTGCGCGGCGACGGAGGCGGAGAACATGTCGAAAACCCCGATCAGCGGGGTGGTCCCTTCCGACATGATCTCGCGTCGCAGTTCTTCTCCGTAGTTCATCTTTTCTCCTTTCGTTGCGTTGGGCGCGGGCGACTTGTCCGACCAATACGGAACGCCACGGTTTGTGGCGACCACACGGCAGTCGGTATTCCGTGTCGTGAATAGTTACCCATGCGAAAAGCAAAAAGCGGGTCACGAAAGAGGAGTGAAGCAGCAAAAAGGCAAAGGAAACAGTCCACCTTGAAGGGTGATGTCCGGAATTGTTCTTTTACTCGTCGCGACCGTCGCGGGAGATGCGCTTGACCGCCCCGGCGCGGCGGGGCCGGCGCCGACGGTCCGCGGAGACGCTCGGCGAACACCGGGCGAACGCGCTGGAACCGACGGGTTTCTATGCCCCTCGAAATACACATTGAACATCTAGTGCTTTTCACCTTCTGGAGGGGTCTCGTTTTCCTCGACTACTCTCCCGTAGCTGTGGTCCCCGCGAGAAGACGAATTCACCGTCGCATGCGCAGGAGCATGCGGGTCCGGCCCATGCCGGCCT
This sequence comes from Actinomadura sp. NPDC049753, assembly GCF_040674655.1. Classification (NCBI taxonomy): domain Bacteria; kingdom Bacillati; phylum Actinomycetota; class Actinomycetes; order Streptosporangiales; family Thermomonosporaceae; genus Actinomadura; species Actinomadura sp. NPDC049753. Next base: position 15,649 of record NZ_JBFARL010000045.1, read on the forward strand.
CCGTCATCTTTCTCGCGAACGCTTTTTCCCGCAAGCCCGCCGAAAAATGCGGGCGGTGCTCCGTGACGGAGCCGACGAAGAGCAGCGAACCCGCCGTTCCGGGCCGCGCCATCCGCTCTGTGCGCGAGCAGGACGGCCCCGGCGGCACGACCCCCCGATTGGAGAACCGTCATGCGCAAACTGCTGAAGGCGACGCTGGTCGCGTGCGCCTTCGCGCTCGCGATGTGCGGTGTGACGTCCGCGAACGCCGCCGAGCCCGCCGGTGAGGGCGGTGTGCCGATCATCGGCGGCCACAACGCCACCGAGACCTATTCCTGGATGGTGTCGCTGAGCAACGGCTGCGGCGGCAGCCTGGTCGCGGCCCAGTGGATCGTCACGGCGAACCACTGCGGCGCGGCGTCGCAGGCCCGGATCGGCTCGACCTACAAGAACTCCGGCGGCGAGGTCCGCCAGATCGACCGGCGCACCACCCGGTCGGGCACGGACCTCACGCTGATGCACCTGTCCACCCCCGCCCAGTCGGCGCCGGTGAAGATGGCGCAGTCCAACCCCGCCGCGGGCACCCCCGTGCGGCTGCTCGGCTTCGGCTGCATGAGCTGGCCGAGCTGCAGGACCGCCACCGTCCTCCAGGAGATCGACCTGACGATCCTGCCCAGCAGCCGGTGCGCGGCAGGCGGCGGCACCGCCAACGACGTGTGCGTCTCGGGCGACCGGACGCACTCGGCCTGCCACGGCGACTCCGGCGGCCCGGCGGTCGTCGGCACCCGCGGCGACTGGACGCTCGTCGGCGAGACCCACGGCCCCGGCGACAACATGGGCGAGTGCGCGACCACCACGCTCTACACCGGCATCGCGCCGTACCTCTCCTGGATCAACCAGCAGATCGGCCGCTGACCCCCCGCCCCCCACCCCCGTAGGAGCTCCCATGTCACTTCGCAGGATCATGGCGGCGCTGGCCGTCACGCTCGGGCTGTCCTTCCTGGTGCCCGCCCTGGTCGTCGAGCCGGCGTCGGCCGCGGCCCCGGTCGCGGTCCGCACCATCTACTACGACGCCAGTGCCGCGCAGGAGTTCAGGACGGCCGTCGACCAGGGCGCCGCGGCGTGGAACGCGGCCGTGCCGGCGATCCAGCTCAGGCCCGCGACCGGTGCGCAGGCCACCGTCAAGGTCTACGCCGACAACGGCTGGCCTCGCACCTACATGAACGGCTTCGGCCGCGCCACCATCTACATGGGGCGCGAGGCGGTCAACGACGGCTTCTACCCGCCGAGAATCGCCGCGCACGAGCTCGGGCACGCCCTCGGCCTGCCCGACAACCGCAACGGGCGCTGTGACTACCTGATGTCCGGCCACAGCTCGCCGACGTCCTGCCAGAGCACCACCCCGCACTCGACCGAGGCGGCCCAGGTCACCCGCAACGCGGGCGGTCTCGTGCCCGCCGCGCTCAGCCGGGAGACCCGGTACGCGGACTGCTTCGTCTTCTGACCGTCCGTTTCTCTTCCGACCGCATCGCACCGCGGGCACGACGGCGGCACGTGCCCGCGGTGCCGCGCGTCCGGGCACCGTCCACGCTGGTGCGCGCGGGCCTCATCGGGTAGGGAGGAAGTAAAGGGGGTTCGTACCTGACCGAATCTCGGGACGGGCTCCCGGTCGCCGCGGCGGCGAGTCGATGCGAGGTGGTGGCGATGTGCAGGTGGATGACCTACTCCGGGGACCCGGCCCTGGCGGAGGCCCTGCTCTTCCGGCCGGCCCATTCCCTGATCAACCAGAGCCTGCACTCCCGTCTGGGGGCGGAGACCACGAACGGGGACGGCTTCGGCATCGGCTGGTTCGGGGACCGGCCGATCCCGGGCGTGTACAAGAGCGTCCTTCCCGCATGGAACGACCCGAACCTGCGCGAGATCAGCCGGGAGATCCGCACCCGGCTGCTGTTCGCGCACGTCAGGGCCTCGACCGGCGCCGCGGTACAGCGCAGCAACTGCCACCCGTTCCGGTACCGGCGGTGGCTGTGGATGCACAACGGGGCCATCGCCGACTACCCCCGGCTGAAGCGGGACGTCATGCTCGCGGTCGATCCCTCGCTCTACCCCGAGATCGAGGGCACGACCGACTCCGAGGCCCTGTTCTACCTGGCCCTCACCTTCGGCCTGACGGAGGATCCGCCGGGCGCCGTCGCCCGCGCCATCGGCCTCGTCGAGGACCTCGGGCGGCGCCACGGGGTGCCCGATCCGCTGCAGATGACGGTGGCCACCAGCGAGGGCGAGTCGATCTGGGTGTTCCGCTACTCCAGTCAGGGCCGCACGAGGTCGCTCTTCTACTCCACCGACATCGCCGAGCTGCGCGCGCTCTACCCCGGGCTGGACGTCCTCCAGCGGCTCGGGACGGACGCGCGGTTCGTCGTGTCCGAGCCGATCCACCACCTTGAGGGCGCGTGGACGGAGGTGCCGGAGAGCTCGTACGCGGTCGTGCGTCCCGGCACCCACGAACTGCATCCCCTCGTCCCCGTCCGAAATCCCCAGGAGACCACCGCCTGACGTTCCGGCGGCCCGTCCTCAGGCGGCCCGGGGCGGGGCGATCAGCCGCCAGGCGCCGGGGTGCAGGGTCCAGGTGCGGCTGGTGTAGGGGCCGGACACCTCGCCGTCGCTGTTGCTCCGGAACTCCTCGCCGCTGATCGTGACCTTGCGGGCCGTGATGTGCAGGACGTCGTCCCGGTGGCGGTGGCTGCCGTCGCGCAGGCGCAGGGCGTAGGCGATCCGCGCGAAGGGGCCGGTGGCGGCGGAGACGACCAGCTCCATCTTCCCGTCACCCGGATGCGCGTCCAGGGCCAGCTGGGCGGAGCCGCCGGCGATGCCGGGCGCGTTGCTGAGCGCGGCCATCAGGAACTTGCCCTCGGCGACGAGTTCGCCGTCCGCCTCGGCCCGCAGCCGCCATCCGGAGTGGCGCAGGCCCGCGATGACCGCGCCCACCGGGAACGCCGCGGCCTTGAGCGTGCTCTTGAACCGCGTGGCGCTCTCGGCGGCCGAGGCGCCGATGCCCACGTGCACGGCGTTGAGGGTGACGCGGCCGTCCTCGTCGACGACCATGTCCAGCTCGCGGTGCCCGCCGTCCAGCAGGAGGCGGACGGCCTCGTCGGGGTCGAGCGGGATGCCGAGGTTGCGGGCGAGGTCGTTGCCGGTGCCCATCGGCAGCAGCCCGACCGTCCGGTCGAGCTCGCCGCGCCGGTGCAGGGTGCCGACCAGGCGGTTGATGGAGCCGTCGCCGCCGGCGGCCACGACGACCGCCTTGCGGTCCCTGTCCAGCGCCTCGTCGAGGTCGCCGGGCGCGACGCACGGGCAGACGGTGACATCCCGCCCGGCGTCCCGGAGCAGCGCGGCCACCCGGTCCAAGGTCTGGGCGTCATGCGTGCCGGCCTTGGCGTTGGTGAAGAGAATCATGGTCCTCAGATCGGCCGTGCGGAGCCTCCGGGGGCGTTGCTCGGCGACGGAGGCCTGGGGGGGGAACCCACACCGCTTCTGCCTTCCCTCCCGCGCCCGGATGATGCAGGTGGCGGGGTGTAGGACGTGTCACGGCGCCACGGCACGGGAGCCGCGGCCCCCCGGCCGCCTCACCGGGTGACGCGGATCTTGGACTGGCCGTGCGGGAGCTCCTCCCAGTCGTCCATGAAGCGTGCGGTGAAGCCGTGGCGCTCGGCCAGGGAGGTCAGGGTCTCGGTGCGGTAGTAGAAGTCCTCGCGCAGGACGTGGTGCTCGGTTCCCTCGGTGCGGTCGAAGGTGAAGTCGAAGAAGCCGCCGGGGGCGAGGACGCGCCCCACGTTCGCGAGGCATTCGTCGATGACCTCCAGCGGCGAGTGGCTGAAGACGCTGTGCGCGTGGACGACCGTGAAGTGCTCCGAGGGCAGGAACCGCAGTTTCAGGTCGCCGACCAGCGTCAGGTGCGGCAGTTTCTCGCGGAGGTCGTTGCGGACGAGGGTGTGCTGCGCGGCGAGCAGGATGTCGGGCGAGATGTCGATGCCGTAGTAGTTGCCGGCGTCGAGGTAGTCGATGAACCGCCAGCCGGCCCGCAGGTTGCCGCAGCCGATCTCCAGGAGCCGGTCGTCCGGTTTGAGGCCGTGCCTGAGCAGGTAGTCGAACTGCATCTGGCCGAGGGCGAGCCAGCGTTCGCGGGTGGGGCTGCCGACGGCGGCCTCCGGGCTCCTGGCCGCGTCCGCCCTCATGACGGCCCGGTAGTAGGCGACGTGGTCGCGGCTGGAGACCCGGAATTTCAGGTCGCGTGCCATGCGTGACAGATATGTACCGATCTTGTCTGGATTCTGGGCGGCGTAACGCAGCCGGTACGCCAGGCTCGCGCGATTCCGGCTCGTGGGCGGCAGCGCTTTCGTCATCGGGCTCGTCCCCCAAAGAGCACCTGCGGTTCGCCTCGTGACCTACCCTTCCGCCGCGTCCCGTAAAAGCGGCGGCGCTGCGGACGCGATCACGCGCGCACCCGGGGAAGTTCGAAGTCATCGAAAAGGGACGGGTCCATAAAACTCGAAATGTGGGCGATTCCGGAACGGGTGGGAGTGACCACCATAAGGGAATGCGCATGCAGAATTCCGTCCTCGCCGCGCAGGTACGCGCCGAAGGCGGGCTGGCCGTTCGCGCGGACGGGCACGAGCAGGTTGGGCTCGCGGCCGGAGGGCAGCCGGGCGGCGAGCAGCCGGCCGATGGCGTCCCGGCCGCTGAACCAGTGCGGAACGGGCGGCATCTCCCAGGCCGCCTGCTCGGTGAGCAGCCGGGTGAGCGCGGCGATGTCGACCGTCTCGAAGGCCCTGGCGAACCGGTCGAGCAGCTCGCGGCGCCCCGGCTCGTCCGGCTCGGTGATCTCGTCGCTGGCGGGGACCAGCCGCTCCAGCCGGGACCGGGCGCGCAGCAGCGTGCTGTTGACCCCCGCACCGGTCATCCCGAGCATTCCGGCGACCTCCGCGGCGGACCAGCCCAGCACGTCCCGCAGGACCAGCACGGCCCGCTGCCTGGCCGGCAGGTACTGCAACGCGGCGATCAACGCCAGCCGCAGGCCCGCCCGCTCGGCGACGACCGCCGCCGGATCCTCCGGCGCGCCCCCGACGAGCCGGTCGGGCAGGGGCTCCAGCCAGGGCACCTCCGGGGCGCGCGTCCCTACCGGCGGCACGTCGCCGGACGGTGAGGCGAGGCCGGAGGGCAGGACGCGCCGGCTGCTGTGCTCCAGGGCGTTCAGGCAGGCGTTCGTGGCGATCCGGTACAGCCACGTGCGCAGCGACGCCCGTCCGTCGAAGGCCGCATACGACCGCCACGCACGCAGGTACACCTCCTGGACCAGGTCCTCGGCGTCGTGGACGGAACCCAGCATCCGGTAGCAGTAGGCCAGCAGCTCCCGCCTGAACGGATCCGTCAACCGTCCGAACTCCTCGGGACCGGCATCTCTCTCATCGATCTTCATAGGACGCACCTCCCCATGTACTGACCGGAGACCGGGGCCGGATTCGTCGGCTTCCACCCGCTGAATACCGCCCGCGCGGCCGGTTTGTACAGGCGACGGCGAGCCACTGCCGGGCTCGCCCGACGACCTGGAGGTAACGCGCATGGCGCAGAGGACAAGCGGCAGGCTGCTCGGCCTGACCGCGACGGCGTCGCTGATGGTGGCGCTGGACGCGACGGTGGTGACGACCGCGCTGGCCAGGATCCGGCTGGACCTGTCCGCCACCATGGAACAGCTCGAATGGACCGTGAACGCCTACGGGCTCAGTTTCGCCGTCCTGCTGATGACCGGCGCCGCGCTGGGCGACCGCTTCGGGCGCAGGCGGATGTTCGTGAGCGGGCTCGCCCTGTTCACGGCCGCGTCGGCGGCATGCGCGGCGGCCCCCGGCATCGGCTGGCTGATCGCCGCCCGCGCGGTCCAGGGGTGCGGGTCCGCGCTGGTGATGCCGCTGGCCATGGCGCTGCTGAGCAACGGGTTCCCGCCCGAGCGGCGCGCCCGGGCCCTCGGCGTCTTCGCCGGAGTCACCGGCCTGGCGGTGGTGGCCGGGCCGGTGGTGGGCGGGATCGTCACCGAGGGACTGGCCTGGCAATGGATCTTCTGGCTCAACGTGCCGATCGGGCTGGCGGTCATCCCGCTGGTGCTCCGGCACATCCCCGAGAGCCGCGGCGGCGGGGCCTCCTTCGACCTCGGCGGCGTCCTGCTGGTGACGGGCGGCGCGCTCGGGCTGGTCTGGGGCCTGGTCCGCGCGGACGGCTCGGGCTGGGACGCCTACGAGGTGGACGGCGCGCTGGCGGCCGGGGTCCTGCTGTTCGCGGCCTTCGTCGCGTGGGAGCTGCGGGTCCGGGAGCCGATGGTGCCGATGCGGCTGCTGCGCTCGCGCGGCTTCTCCGCGGGGAACGCCGCCGGGCTGCTCATGTACGCGGCACTGTACGGTTCGCTGTTCTTCATGGCCCAGTTCCTCCAGACCGTCCTCGGGGCCGGGCCGATGGCCGCCGGGCTCCAGCTCGTTCCGTGGACGGCGACCGTGACCGTGATCGCGCCTGCCGCGGGGGCGCTGGTGAACCGGGTCGGGGCCCGTCCCCTCACCGCGGCCGGGCTGACCCTGCAGGCGATCGGGATGGGGTGGATCGGCCTCACCGCCGGGCCTTCGACCGCCTATGCGGAGCTGGTCGCGCCCATGATCGTCGCGGGGGCCGGGATCAGCATGGCGATGCCCGCCGCGCAGACCGCGGTCATCAACTCCGTCGCGGCGCGGGAGATCGGCAAGGCGTCCGGCGTCTTCAACGCCCTGCGGCAGCTCGCCGCGGTGCTGGGTGTGGCCGTCGCCGCCGCGGTGTTCACCGCCGAGGGCGGCTACGGGACCGCGCTGACCTTCTCCGACGGCTTCGGGCCCGCCCTCACCCTCACGGGCGCGCTGTCGCTGGCCGGTGCGATCGCCGGCCTGTTCATGCCCGGACCTGACCGGACGGCCCGGACGTCCCCGGCGCCGCCGGTTCCGCGACGCGCGCCCGAGCCGACTCGCTGAGACGCGGAGACGCCGCGCCGTCAGGCGGGCTCGCGGGTCACCGGATTCCGGCGGCGTAGTCGGCGAAGCGCTCGTCGACCTGCTCCGGGGTGAGACCGAAGTCCGCGAGGGAGTACCGGTGGGCGGGTTTCGCGGCGCCGGTGGAGCTCTCGCCGTGGAGCCTCGTCATGGCGGCGCGGGCGTCGTCGGTGAACGGCAGCCCGAACCGCGCGTAGACGGACTCGACCGTGCCGATCGGGTCGCGGACGAAGTCGTCGTAGTGGACGTCCGCGAACCGCGCGGGGTCGTGGCGCTCCCGTTCGGCGCGGAACAGGTCGAGGCCCCGGCTCCACAGGTCGAGCTGGTCGCGGCCGATCACGGGGCCGGTGAACACGTCCGACCATCCGGCGGTGGCGTGCGCGGCCAGGCTGCACATCGACGCCATCGCGGTGCGCGGCGTGCGGTGCGTCTGGACGATCAGCGCGTCGGGGTAGACCTCCAGCAGCGCGTCCAGCGCGAACAGGTGGCTGGGGTTCTTCAGCACCCAGCGCCGTCCGGGATCGTTCAGCCCGATGAGCTGGAGGTTGCGCCGGTGCCTGCGGTAGGCGTCCGTCCAGTCCTGCCCGGCGAGCCAGGACGAGTAGCCCGGCAGGTGCGCCAGGCACTCGAACGAGATCGACAGCATGCTCTGGCGGAGCAGCTGCCAGCACTCCTCGACGGAGTCCGCCGAGATGTAGTGGACGCCCATGAACTCGGGGTTCTCCACGTGGTGCCGCCGGTACCCGGCGTCGATCGCCTGGAAGACCGGGTCGCCGGCCCAGGTCTCGCGCGGCGGGCGCGGCTGCGGCACCTCGGCCAGCCACAGGTCGAGTCCCTGGTGCGCGGGGTCGGCGGTGAGCAGCCGGTGCAGGGCCGTGGTCCCGGTGCGGGGCAGGCCGGTCACGAAGATCGGCCGTTCGACGGGGACGTCCGCGTGGCCGGGGTGCCGCCGCCAGGCCGTCTCGGAGAACTGCCGGGCGGCCAGGGCGCCGCGCAGCATCGCGCGCTGCGCCTTGTTCCCGAGCGGGGTGAGCCCGGCCTCCCCGGCCAGCGACTCCAGCAGCACCTTCAGCCCGTCGAGGTACTCGCCGCCGCCGAAGTCGTCCGATCCGGTGATCCTGGCGGCCGAGGCGTGCAGGTCCTCGACGGTCCCCACGCTGTCGCGACCGTTCGTCATCGGTCCGTCCCTTCCTAGTGGTGCCACTCGCCGGAGTTGACGTCCAGGCACTGGCCGGTGACGGCGCGGGCCAGCGGCGACAGCATGAACACGGCGGCGTCGGCGACCTCGTCGGGCTCGGGCAGCTTCCGCAGGTCCGTCGTCGCGGCGTTCTCGTCGTAGACCTGCTGCGCCGTCACGCCGCGCTTCTCCGCGAGGTGGTGGAAGTACCACTTGAGGTTGGGCGCCCAGATGTAGCCGGGCGCGATCGTGTTGACGCGGATCCCGTGCGGCCCGAGCTCGGTGGACAGGTTCTGCGCCATCGCCAGCAGCGCCGCCTTGGCCATCTTGTAGGCGCCGAACGTCCGCCGGGAGTGCCGCAGCACCGCAGAGTTGATCATGACGACGGAGCCGCGGGACTCCTCCAGCGCCGGGACGAACAGCCGGGTCAGATGGAGCGCGGCGAGGACGTTGGTCTCGAAGCCCGCCCGCACCGCGTCGAGGTCGACCGTCGTCAGATCGGTCAGCGGCGGGGTGGCGAAGGCGTTGTTGACCAGGCCGTCCACCCGGCCGAACGCCTGCCGGGCGGTCTCGGCCAGCCGCTCGCAGGCCGCCGCGTCCCTGATGTCGGTCGGGACGGTCGCGGTCCGCCGCCCGAGGTCCTCGACCTCCTTGGCGACCTCGGCGAGCCGGTCCTCGTTGCGCGCGGCGAGCACGACGTCGGCCCCGGCCTTCGCGCACTGGAGCGCGAGCCCCCGGCCGAGCCCCGGGCCCACGCCGGAGACGACGACGACCTTGCCTTCCAGCAGTCCGGCGCCCATCAGCCCAGCATCCTCTTCGCCACGGCGGTCTGGCGGGCGGCGATCCGCTGCGCCCACTCCTGTTTCCCGACGCGCTGGCTCTCGTAGAAGGGCAGGACGCGCGGGAGGTCCGCGAACGGGACGACCTCGACGCTCGGTCCGTCCTCGGGGGTGAGGTCGCGGGCAAGCCTCTGCCAGCGGAACTGCAGGTAGCCGCGGCGGTGCCCGGTCCGCTCGATCCAGTTGGCGAGCCCCGGATCGCGCTCGCTGACGACGTACCGGATCATGCCGTCCTCGTCCACGCGGGCCTGGTCCGCGGTGAGGCTCGTCTGGTGGTTGATGTAGTCGAGCGAGACGTACCACATGCTGCCGAGCTGGAAGCCCTGGTAGGGCGCCACCTCACGAGCGGCGGCCGGGGCGGTGACGACCATCGCCTCGTCGTCGTCCAGGTCGTAGTGGCCGACGGACGAGAACTGCGTCGCCAGGCCGCCGGGCGTGGGCCGCGGCTCGGTCAGCGTGTTGACCGGCAACTGCAGGTAGTGCCATTCGGGGAAGGCCAGGAACGTGCGGATCCGCGACACCAGCATCTTGCCCGCGATCTCGTACCGCCGGGCCATCCGGTCGGACGGGACCGGCAGCGGAGAGGTCCCGAGCGTGTCCGCCCGGTGGATGCGGATCTCGCCCGGCCTCTCGTTCTCCCAGTCGCTGAAGACCTCCCGCACGATGAGCATCGCGGAGCCGGGGGCGAGCGCGACGTAGCCGGGCCCGGCGTCGTCTCTCGGGGGGCCGAATCGCAGCCGGAACGTCCCGTCCTCGGCGATGTCCAGCTCGCGGTCGTCGAACGCGGTGAGGCTGTCGGGCGACTTGGCCGGCGAGTAGTCGCCGTTCATGACCTGGAAACTGAGGTCGGCGGTCGTGCCCCGGCGCCCGGTCACGACGTATTCGGCGTCGTCCCGGATATAGGCGTGGAAGTACAGCGTGTCGGGATTGTCGAGCCCGAGCTTGGTGTACGGCCCCGTCGACGACGCGAAGAACGGATAGTCCCGCTGGTAGGCGCCCACCATGTGCAGTGACGCCTTGATGCTGCCGGCCAGGTAGTCGAGGCCCTCGGCCAGGTCCTGGTCGGTCTTGACGTGCGGCGCGGCGCGGATGATCCGCTCCGCCTCCACGACCGCGTCGGCGAACGAGCGCGTCGCGGCGCCCAGGCGGTCGGTGCTGCCTTCGGCTGGATCGGTGGCCACCGGGCTCTCCTCGGATCGCGGGCGCGAGGCCGTGCTCTGGCGGGAAGGAGATTAGAACGCGTTCTAAGCAGTGGGCAAAGCCCGGGTCCCGCTCAATGGGAGGTGGTGAACTTCAGGCTCGGCGTGTCGTCCAGCGACACCATGTACTCGTAGGTCCGCCGGTGCCCGGTCTTCTCGACGCGCCATCCGCCGCCGTCCCGCCGGTAGACGTCGTGGTAGAAGGCGGCGCCCCGGATGAGCAGCCGGTCCCCCGGGAGGATGATCGTGTCGTCCAGCGACCAGATCCCGGTCGCCCGGTCCCCGTCGAGGTCGATCTCCGGGCAGCCGGCCGTGTGGGTGCTGATCTTGTCCGGCCCGAGGTTGGACCGCATGTACTCGACGATCGCGTCCCGCCCCTCCAGCCGGAGCGTCTCGCCCAGCACCGGCGTGTCGTACTCCGCCACCGCGTCCTCGGTGAACACCTCGGCGAACTCGTCCCAGAGCTTGAGGTCGACGCACCGCAGGTACCGGTACTTGAGCCGCCGAATCTCTTCCAGCGCAACCAGATCCATGCGCCCCAGCCTCCTAGCTCCTCCGGCAAAACACAAGAACACGTTCTACCCATCGGGCCGGGCTCGCGGAAGGGGGTGCGCCGCCCAGGCCGGACCAAAGATCCGGCAAAAGGTCGGCATCGGTCGATCGGCGCACGCCGCGCCGAGGCCACGGGGACGTGGAAGATCCGCCAACCCCGCCGCGCCCGGATTCCGGTGCCCGGCAAGGGAAGCGGGCGGCGGCGGCCAAGAGGACGCCCCGGGCTCTCCGGGGAGCGCCCCGCGGGCGGGCGGCCGCGGTCGCCGTTCCGGCCCGCCGACCGGGATTACGCTGGTAGAGGTGATGGCACCGGTCATACTCGTGGTAGATCACGACGCGGGTTCGCGGCGGGTACTCCTCGCCGACCTCACGCGACGGCTGGGCGAGGCGTTCACCGTGAAGGGCGCGAGTTCGCCCGGGGAAGCGTGCGACGCGCTGAGGGAAATGGCGCGGGCCGAGGAATCCGTCGCGCTGCTGATGGTGGACGACGCCTGCGCCGACGTCCTTCCGCGAGCGCATGAGATGTATCCGAACGCCAGGCGCGTGCTGATGGTGGACCGCGACTACACCGCGACCAGTCCGGCCGTCCAGGCGATCGCGCTCGGGTCCGCCGACTACCACCTCGTCCGGCCGTGGACGAACGACGAGACGATGCACCGGGCGGTGAGCGAGTTCCTGTCCTCGTGGACGGAGGAGCAGGAACCGACGTTCGAGCTGTTCCGCGTCGTCGCCGAACTGGACGACCCCCGGATGCTGCGGCTGCGCGACGTGATGGCGCGGTTCAACCTGCCGTTCGTGGTTCACCCGCCCGGCGAGGAGACCGGGCGGCGGCTGCTGCGGGAGGCCGGCGTCGACGCGTCGCGGCTGCCGGTGGTGGTCCGCTACGACGGCCGGGCGTACGTGGACCCGCAGGTCTCCGACCTCGCGTGCGCGATCGGCGTCAGCGTCGTGAACGACCTGGACGTCTGCGACGTCGCCATCGTCGGCGCCGGGTCGGCCGGGCTGACGGCGGCCGTGTACGCGGCGTCCGAGGGGCTCGACACCGTGCTGCTGGAACGGGCCTTCTCGGGCGGCCAGGCCGGGACCAGCCCGATGATCAGGAACTACCCCGGGTTCCCCCACGGCATCGCCGGCGGCTACCTGATGGAGCGCACCTGCGAGCAGGCGTGGCTGATGGGCGCGCACATCGTCTTCGCCCAGCAGGTCGTCGGCCTCGAGATCCGCGGCGACCGGCGGGTGGTCCGCATGGCGGACGGCTCCGAGGTCAGCGCACGCGCGGTGCTGATCGCCACGGGCGTCGACTGGCGGCGGCTCGGCGTCCCCGGGCTGGAGGCCCTCGTCGGCTCCGGCGTCTTCTACGGCATGGCCGTGGGCGAGAGCCGCGCGATGCGGGGCCAGGACGTCTTCATCGTCGGCGCCGGGAACTCGGCGTGCCAGGCCGCGCTGCACCTGGCCAAGCACGCCCGCACGGTCACGCTGGTCGTCCGGGGCGACGGCCTGGCGAAGTCGGCGTCGACCTACCTGGTGCGCGCCATCGAGTCGACGCCGAACATCGCCGTCCGCCGGCGGACCGAGGTGACCGGATGCGGCGGAGGCGACCGCCTGCGGTCGCTGACGCTCGCCGACCGGGCGGCGGGCACCGCCGAGTGCGTCCCGGCCGCCGCGCTCTTCATCATGATCGGCGGCGAGCCGCACACGCGGTGGCTCCCGGACGGCATCGCCTGCGACGAGCAGGGCTACCTGCTCACGGGCCGCGAGATCTACGACCGGGTCCCGCCCCGCCGGCCCCTCGACCGGGACCCGATGCCGCTGGAGACGAGCATGCCCGGCGTCTTCGCCGCGGGAGACGTGCGGAAGGGCTCGATCAAGCGGGTCGCCTCGGCGGTGGGCGAGGGCGCCACGGCCGTCCGCTCGGTCCACGAGTACCTGTCCCTCTGAGCCGCTATGCCGGTTATCGACGGTTTTCGGGGACGGTTGGCGGATTCTGGGGACGGGCGCGGTTCCGGCGCGGCACTCTGAGGCGGTCGAAGTCGATGAAGGGCGCGGCGGCGGAGCGCCCTTGCGCCCGTCATGGAAGCGCCTGTCATGGAGAGTGGTCCTGTGGTCGACGGCTCGCTTGAGAACGTCCCGTCCGAAACGGCTGAGATCGCCGAGACGCTGGGAGGGGAGGCGTCCTGGCTCGGACGCGGGGTCGCGTTGTTCACACCCGTGTTCGCTGTGGCGGCGGGCTGGCTCGCCGGTGTCGTGGCGCAGCTCGTGCCCGGAGCTCATCTCGACGAGACGCAGGTGACCACCTTCATGGTGGCCGCGTCGACCGCGGCGCTCGGATCCGGGTGGAAGTGGCTCCAGGGATGGCAGCAGCACGAGCGGCTCGTCGCCGACGGAAAGGCCGCGCCCGTGAAGAGCAGCCGGGAGCGGCGGCGTCGCCCGACCAAATGAAACGGGTGCTTCGCGAGGCGATGTGAAACGGGCGCCGGGAAGGTGGGCATAGCTCTACCGCGAAGCGGGAGGCACGCCCACGGGCAGGCCGTGTCGCGCCCGGCAAAGTGTTCCGCAGATGCAGACGCCGCCGGGGCCGCCACAGGTTCATCCGCCGGCATTGCACGGTCGTCCCGCGTTCATCCGGCGGCCTTTTTCTGTCGCTATTCATGATCCGTGCGCGCCATTCTCGTGCTTTTGACCCTCGCACTCGCGCTCGTGGGATGCGCGACCGCCAAGGCCTCGATCCACCGCCAGGACGTCGTCGTGATCGGGGTCAAGGCGGACCAGCCCGGGCTCGGGCTGAGGAAGAACGGGGTGTTCCAGGGGTTCGAGGTCGACGTGGGCGCCTACATCGCCCGCCGCCTCGGGGCGTCCCGGGTGACGTTCCGCGAGGTCAGGTCCGACGACCGGGAGCGGCTGCTGAACCGGCGCGCCGTCGACCTGGTGCTCGCGTCCTACTCGATCACGCCGGACCGGGCCAGGCTCGTCGCCTTCGGCGGGCCCTACTACGTCGCCCATCAGGACGTCATGGTGCGGCGGGGCGAGACCCGCGTCCGCGGCGTGCGCGATCTGGCCGGGCGGAGGATGTGCCAGGCCAGCGGGTCGGTCTCGACCGAGCGGGTGGTGGTCGGTCTGAGCATCCGCGCACGGCTCGTCCCCGGCTCGTCCTACAGCGACTGCGTGGCGAAGCTGCGGGCCGGGACCGTGGACGCCATCTCCACCGGCGACCTGGTGCTCGCCGGGTTCGCGGCCCCGGACCTGAGGATCGTCAACGCCCCTTTCACCGACGAGCGGTACGGGGTCGGAATGCGCAAGGACGACGCGGACGGCTGCGAGGCGGTGAACCGGGCCATCACGACGATGTACCAGGACGGGACGGCGGGCCGCCTGCTGGACAAGTGGTTCGGGAAGAGCGGGCTCACGCTCGTCCGCGAGGTCCCCGAGTTCGAGGGCTGCTCGTAATGTCGGCGCCCCTGGCTATGGTCGGGACGTGGCTGAGGACAGGGACGCTTGGGACGAGCTCTTGGCAGCGGGCTTCCTGCACGCCCTGCGGGAGGCCCACCGCGAGGCGACGCTGGCCGTCTTCGGCGGGCTGAGCCGGGCGGCGGGGTTCACGGAGCGGACGTACGGGGTCGGCGCCTTCGACGCGCTGGCGTCGCAGATCGACCGGGTCTTCGAGGCCGAGCCGCAGGTCGTCCGCGACGATCTGAACGGCTCGCCCGGCTGGCGGTACGGGCCGTACCGCGTCCTGCTCAAGCGGCACGAGTTCGGGAACGTCAGGGGCATCCGGTGGGACCGCGACAGCCCCACCAAGCAGGCCGTGGCGCGCCAGACCTACGTCGAGGACCCGCAGCTCGTCCTCCCGCTGGGCATCGAGGCGCGCGACACGCCCGGGGTCGTGACGCTGGTGCTCGCGCACAGCGCCACCGAGGCGCCGCTGGAGATGGAGCTCTTCCTGGGCCGCCCCAGGTGGAACGCCGACGGCGGCACCGCCTGGCACTGGGTGAGACCCGTGGACGACACCATCGGGCCCGATCCACGTCGTAAGCTCGTCGAGCGGACGATGCCGCTGTGGGACGACCGGGAAGAGGACGTCCCGATGCGGCTCCGCGGGGAGACGAAGACGGCCTAGCAGAAGGTGGCGCGGGGTGCTGTTCGACTGCGAGCGGCTGACGCTCGCCCGGCGGCTCAGGGGCCTGCGCAAGAACCAGCTCGCGCAGGCCGTGGGGACGACGCCGAAGGCGATCGGGCAGTACGAGGCGGGCGTGCAGAGGCCCGAGGAGACGACGGTGCGGCGGCTGGCGATCGCGCTGGGCGTGCCCGTCGAGTTCTTCCAGAGCGGCCGCAGCCCGGTCTCCATGGACGGGGCCCACTTCCGGTCGCTCCGGTCGACGACGCAGATCGAGCGGGACCAGGCGCTCGCCTACGGGCGGATCGCCACCGACGTCGTCGCCGTCCTCGAAAGGCTCGTCGACCTTCCCGAGGTCGACCTTCCCGAGTACCCGGTCTCGCCGGAGGAGATCGCCGGCCCGGGGCCCGCCGAGGCGGCCAGGCTGACCAGGAAGGCGCTGGTCGAGCGGGCCGGGCCGGTGCCGCACGTCGTCCGGCTGCTGGAGTCCCACGGCGTGATCGTCCTCGTGCTGCCGCGGGCGGCCGAGCGGGTGGACGCGTTCAGCGTCGGCGTCCACCCGAGGCCGATGGTCTTCTTCAATCCGGCCAAGGGCGACTACTGGCGCAACCGGTTCGACGCGGCCCACGAGCTGGGCCACCTGGTGATGCACGCCGACGCCGAGCCCGGCGAGAAGATCGTCGAGGACCAGGCGCACCGGTTCGCGGCGGAGTTCCTCATGCCGGAGGCCGACATCGCCGGCGAGCTGCCCACGGGCCCCGACTGGGACCGGCTCGCGCGGCTGAAGGCGTCCTGGGGCGTCAGCATGGCGGCGCTGCTCTACCGGGCCCGCACGCTCGGGATCATGAAGGAGCCGGTGTACCGCGACGCGATGAGCACGCTGAGCTCGCGCGGCTGGCGGCGCCAGGAGCCGGGCCCGGCCCGTCCGCTGGAGCAGCCGACGATGCTGACCCGCGCGCTGGAGGTCGTGGAGGGCGCCGGCACGGATCGCGACCGGATCGCCGGGGACGCCCGGGTCACCCGCGCCGATCTGGACCTGCTCGTCCCGCGCCGGTGACCCCTTCTGGAACGCTCCCGCCCGCATGTTCAACACAATGGCGTGATTTGTAAAGCGGCTGCGCCGGATACGTATCTCTGTCGAGAGGTCTCCTGCGCGTTCACGATTGCCTGTGAGACCCTCCGAGAGTGTTGCCGGACCAACGTATGGAACGCTGGAGACCTGGTGCTTGACAATCGGCTGGTGAGTCCCACCGCGTTGCGCATGCAGCTCGGGGCGCGGTTACGGCGGATGCGCGAGGAGCGCGGTCTCAGCCGGGTGGAGGCGGGCGAGGCGATCCGCGGCTCGGCGTCCAAGATGAGCAGGCTGGAGCTCGGACGGCACGGCTTCAAGATCCGCGACGTCCTCGACCTGCTCACCCTCTACGGCGTCGAGGACGAGGACGAGCGGAATGGCTTCGTGCAACTCGTCCGGGAGGCGAGGAAGCCCGGCTGGTGGCAGGGCTACGGCGATATCGTGCCGAGCTGGTTCGAGCAGTATCTCGGCCTGGAACAGTCGGCGGCGACGATTCGCACTTACGAGGTGCAATACGTTCCCGGCCTTCTCCAAACGCGCGACTACGCGCGGGCCGTCATCGGCCTGGAACACCACGACGCGGCCTACGGGGGCCTCGAACGCCGCCTGTCCCTCCGGATGCGGCGGCAGGAGATCCTGCACCGCGCGACCGGCGCGACCACGCTCTGGGCGGTGATCGACGAGGCGGCGCTGCGGAGGCCGATCGGCGGGCCGCGGACGATGCGCGGCCAGATCGAGCATCTGATCGCGGTGTCGGAGGGCATGACCAACGTGAAGGTTCAGGTCCTGCCGTTCGCGGCGGGCGGGCACCTGGCGCTGGGCGGCCCGATCACCATCGTGCGGTTCGCCGAGCACGACCTGGACGACGTGGTCTACCTGGAGCAGCTGACCGGCGCCCGCTACCCGGAGGGCCAGGAGGCCGTCCGCTACCAGAAGATCATCGACCTGCTGGGCATCCGCGCGGCCCGCCCCGCCCGCACCACGACCTTCCTCAGGGACCTGCTCGACGAGCTCTGATCCCCCGTCGGGACGAGCGGCTCCCCCTCCGGCGGGAGGGGAGCCGCCCCCCGCGCTCACTACCGTCCTCCGTGACGTGCACGACGATCCGGCGGGCGGCGGGAATGGACAGTTCAGCGACGATCATCGCGTTCCTCATCGGAACGGCGATCAACACCTGGGTCATGGCGTACGGGGCGAGGAGCCTGCTCGACGCCCGGTTCCCCCTGTTCCGGACGCTCGTGGCGGGCGCGGTCGGGCAGGCGGTCGCGAGCCCGATCATCGGCGCGCTGATCGGCGACCTGCGCGCGGACCGGGAGCCCGTGGCCCTGACCTGGCTCGCCTGCCTCGGCTTCGCGTGCGCGCTCCTCGTCTCGATGACGATCCTGGTCCTGTGGGAGGCGTTCGTCCCGACCGGGACGGTGCCGTCGCCGCTCCACTGGTTCGGCGCCGTCCGGTCGCGGATCGCGCGGACCCGCCGCTACCGGCGCATCTCGTTCATCTTCCTGCGCCACGGCCTCGGCCCGTACCTGCGCGGACGCGCCCGCCCGAGCGCCCGCACCGCGCGCTCGTTCACGCACGCCCTCGAACAGGGCGGCGTCGTGTTCGTCAAGCTCGGCCAGGTCCTGTCGACACGGCGGGACGTGCTGCCGCCGGAGTTCGTCCGGGAACTGGGGCGGCTGCAGGACTGCGCCGCACCGGTCCCGTGGCCGCAGATCGAACGCGTCCTCCACGAGGAGCTCGGCGACACGCGCGACGTCTTCGCCTCCTTCGACCGGGCCCCGCTCGCCGCCGCGTCCATCGCGCAGGTCCACCGGGCCACGCTCCGGTCCGGCGAGGAGGTCGTCGTCAAGATCCAGCGGCCGGGCGTCCGCGCGGTCGTCGAACGCGACCTCGACATCGTCGGACGCCTCGCCCGGACGCTCCACGAGCGCGCCGGATGGGCCCGGTCGTTCGGCGTCGTCGACCTCGCGGACGGCTTCGCGACCGCGCTGCGGGAGGAACTCGACTTCCGGGTCGAGGCCCGCAACATGGCCTCGGTCGCGGCGACCGCCCGCAACGGCGACGTCGTCGTCCCCCGCCCGCACGACGACCTCTGCACGAGCCGCGTCCTCGTCATGCAGCGCCTGGACGGTGTCGCGCTCAGCAAGGCCGGCACGCGCGTCGACTCCGCCGGGCTGGACCGGACCGCCCTCGCGCGCACCCTCCTCGACACGGTGCTGCGCCAGATCGTCCTGGACGGCGTCTTCCACGCCGACCCGCACCCCGGCAACATCCTGCTGCTCGACGACGGCCGCCTCGGCCTGATCGACTTCGGCTCGGTCGGACGGCTCGACACCGAGCTGCGCGGCTGCCTCCAGCGCATGCTCATCGCCCTGAACCGGGGCGACGCGGTCGCGGTGACGGACGCGTTCCTGGAGGTCGTGGCCCGTCCGGACGAGCTGGACGAGCAGGCCCTCGCCCGCGCGCTCGGCGCCTTCATGGCCCGCCACCTCGGCCCGGGGACCAGCCCGGACATGGCCATGTTCACCGACCTGTTCCGGCTGGTCGCACGGTTCGACCTCGCGGTCCCGGCCGAGATCGCGGCGGTCTTCCGGGCGCTCGCGACGCTGGAGGGCGGCCTGAGCGAGCTCGCCCCCGGATTCGCGATCGTCACCGAGGCCCACACGTTCGGCGAGTCCTACCTGCGGGAACGGCTCCGGCCCGGCTCCCTGCGCGAGGCCGCGAACGACGAACTGCTCAGCCTGCTGCCGATGCTGCGCCGCCTCCCCCGCCGCCTGGACCGCATCACCGCCGCGGCGGAGGCGGGCCGCCTGAGCGTGAACGTCCGCCTGTTCGCCGACGAGTCCGACCGCCGCACGGTCACCGGCCTCCTCCAGCAGGTCCTGCTCACCATCCTCGCGGCGACCGCCGGGGTGATGGCGGTGATGCTGCTCGGCCTGCGCGACGGCCCCGCGATGACCCGCGACGTGACCCTCTTCCAGTTCTTCGGCTACTGCGGCCTGGTCATCTGCTCGGTCCTCTCCCTCCGCGTCCTGGCGGTGATCTTCCGCCGCTGATCGAACATATGTTTGACCAGGGCGGGTACAGTGGAGGGATGTTCCAAGGGTCGTTGCTGGACAGCACGGACGAGAGCGGTCCGCGGTCTCTGGACGCGGTGCGGCGGACGCCGTTGGAGCACGGCGCCTGGGTCGACGTCCTGCCCGGATGGATTCCGAACGCCGACGCGCTGTTCGAACGGTTGCTCACGTCCGTCCCGTGGCGGGCCGAGCGGCGGCGCATGTACGACAAGGTGGTGGACGTCCCGCGCCTCCTGGCGTTCTACGACGAGAACGCGGAACTGCCCGATCCCGTCCTGGACGAGGCGAAGGCGGCGCTCGACGAGCACTACGCCGAGGAACTCGGCGAGCCGTTCCGGACGGCCGGTCTCTGCCTCTACCGGGACGGACGCGACAGCGTGGCCTGGCACGGCGACACCATCGGGCGCGGCGCCACGCATGACACGATGGTGGCGATCCTGTCGGTCGGCACCCCGAGGAGCCTGCTGCTCCGTCCGCGCGGCGGCGGGCCGGCGATCCGCCGCGACCTGGGCCACGGCGACCTCATCGTCATGGGCGGGAGCTGCCAGCGGACGTGGGAGCACGCGATCCCGAAGAGCGCCCGCGTGACGGGCCCCCGGGTCAGCGTCCAGTTCCGACCGCGCGGGGTCCGCTGAGCGAGGCGAACACGGATCGCCTCATGGCACCATGAACGGTGATTCGTGAGGAGGCCCGTTGCAGCGTCTGGTCGTGTCACTCTCCTCCCCCCGGGCGTATCGGACAGTGCTGGAGGCGTTGCAGGCGCCGCTGCCGTACGGCGCCGGGAGGCACATCCTGATCGAGCCGGGGGCCTATCCCAACACCGGGTTCCACTGTCCGGACGATTTCGTCATGACGGCCGTGGGCGGCCCGGGTTCGGTCACGCTGGACGGCGCCACGAACGCGACGGTCGAGGTCACCGGAAGGGTGACCCTTCAGGGGCTGACCGTCCGCAACTGGAGCGACGAGGGCCTCGCACTGGACGCCGCGGAAGGCAGCGTCCTGGCGGAGCACTGCGAGTTCATGACCCGCTCCGACGTGGCCGTGCGCGCGGCCAGCGGCGCGCAGCTGGCGCTGATGGGGTGCCGGGTGCTGGACGGCGCGGTCGTGTACGCCGCCGCGTCCGGGGTCATGGAGAGCACCAGCGTCAGCGGGACCGAGGGCAACGCGGTGGCGATCCGCAGCGGCAGCACAGTGACCTTGCGGTCGTGCCAGGTCGATGACGCGGGCGGGCACGGCATCTGGGTGACCGAGGGGTCGCGCCCGCTGATCGAGCAGTGCACGATCAGCGGGCCGGAGGGCGCCGGGATCCGGGTGGACGACCACGCGGACGCGGCGGTCCGCAACTGCGCGTTCCACGGCTCGGGCGGGTCGTCCCTGATCGTCCTGGAGAAGGGCAAGGCGGTCGCGGAGGACTGCCTGATCGAGGATCCGCACCTGGACGCGCTGTGGGTGGCGACCGGCGGCTCGCTGACAGCGCGGCGGATCAGGATGGAGTCGCCGCGGCGGACCGGCGTGGTCGTCGAGAAGGGCACCGCGCTGCTGGAGGACTGCGAGGTCACGGGGGCGAGCACCAACGGCCTGTCGTTCGTCGCGCACGCGGACGTCACGGTCGTCCGGGGCCGGATCACCGGCGCGGGGAAGGTCGGCGCGGGGCTCGGCTCCGGCGCGCGCGCCGTACTGGACGGGATGACGATCAGCGGCAGCGGGCTCGCCGGCGTGAGCGTGGATTCGGGCGGCCGGCTCACCCTGCGCGACTGCACGGTGGTGGACACCCGCGGCGCGGGCGTGGTCGCCGACCGGGGCGCGCACATGGACGTGAGCGGCCTCGTCAGCGAGCGCAACCAGAAGCCGGACAGGCTCGACCCGAACGCGAACGGCACGACGACCGCGCAGGTCGTCGAGCCGGCGGTGGCGGATGAGCCCCAGCCGAAGCAGGAGCCCAAGGCCGCGCCGCCCACCGGGGAAGGGACAGGCGGGCCGTCGGCGGATGCGCTGTTGGGCCGGTTGGAGGCGATGGTGGGTCTTGCGGGGGTGAAGCGTGAGATCCGGAAGGTGACGAATCTTCAGAAGGTGGCTGAGCAGCGGCGGCTTGCGGGGTTGCCGCCGGGTCCGGCGCTCGGTCGGCACATGGTGTTCGCGGGTCCGCCGGGGACGGGCAAGACGACGGTGGCTCGGTTGTATGGGGGGATTCTGGCGGCGTTGGGGGTGGTGGAGAAGGGTCAGGTGGTGGAGGTCAGCCGGGCTGATCTGGTGTCGGAGAACGTCGGCGGCACGGCGTTGCAGACCTCGGAGGTGTTCCAGCGGGCCCGGGGTGGGGTGTTGTTCATCGATGAGGCCTACACGTTGTCGCGGAAGGCGACGGGGACCGATTTCGGGCAGGAGGCCATCGACACCCTGGTCAAGTTGATGGAGGACCATCGCGACGAGGTCGTGGTGATCGCGGCGGGGTACTCGGCGGAGATGCGCGACTTCCTGGCCGCCAATCCGGGGTTGAAGTCGCGGTTCTCCCGGACGGTGGAGTTCGAGAACTACAGTCCCGCCGAACTCGTCCAGATCGTCGAGTCCAACGCGGCGCGGGACGGGTACCGGCTGGCCGATGACGCGCGCGCGGCGATCCTGGCGCATTTCGCGGGGCAGCGCCGCGACGCGACGTTCGGGAACGGGCGGGCGGCGCGGCAGGTGTTCGAGGCCGCGGTGGAACGCCAGGCGCAGCGCCTGGCCGACCTCCCCGAACTGCCCTCTGGTGAAGAACTGAGCCTGCTCGTCGCCGAAGACCTCGACGTCGACACAGGCCTGGCCGCCCGGTTCGGCGAAGCCCGCGACGCCGGGCAGGTCACCGATGTGCTGGCGCGGCTTTCGGCGATGACGGGGCTGGAGGAGGTCAAACGCGAGATCAAGGACCTGCTGGACCTGCTTGCCTCGGCGCGGCGGCGCCGGGCTGCGGGGCTGGAGGCCGAGCCGTTCACCGGGCATCTGATCTTCGCCGGTCCGCCGGGCACGGGCAAGACGACCGTCGCGCGCCTGTACGGGGAGTTGCTCACCGCTCTTGGGGTGCTGGCGCAAGGGCAGGTGGTGGAGGCGGCACGCGTCGATCTGGTCGGGCAGTACGTCGGGCACACCGCCCACAAGACCACCGAGGTGTTCGAGCGCGCCCGGGGCGGGGTGCTGTTCATCGACGAGGCCTACACGCTGTCGCGGCCGGGCGGATCGGGGCACGACTTCGGGCAGGAGGCCATCGACACCCTGGTCAAGCTGATGGAGGACCACCGCGACGAGGTCATCGTGATCGCCGCCGGGTACACCGACGAGATGCAGGGGTTCCTGGCCACCAACCCGGGCCTGGCGTCCCGGTTCGCGCGCACGCTGACCTTCCAGCCCTACCCCGTCGAGGGTCTGGCGTCCATCTTCGTCAAGAAGGCCCAAGCAGCCGACTACCGCGTCCCTGATGCCACTCGCGAGGCCCTGACCGGTTATCTGACCGCGAACCGGGACCGGTTCCGTGAAGGCAACGGCCGCGAAGTCGACAAGCTGGTCCGGTCCGCCATCACCGCCCACGCCCGCCGCACCGAACAACTCGCCAACAGCGGCATCGAACTCACCACCGAACAACTCGCCACCCTCCTCCCCGAAGACATCACCCCGTAGCGGCGTGCAGCAGGTCGCGGACGGCGGTCCGGTGATCGCCGGTCCGCCACGCCAAGGCGAGCCTGCTCGGCGACAGTCCCGTGACAGGGATGGCGGCGATCCCTGGGCGCCGATAGATGGCGGCATTGCCGGACGCCATCAGCACCACGCCGCTGCCGTCCTCGATGGCCGCGAAGGTCTCGTCGGCGTTGGAGACCGTCGCGCCTATCCGGACGGGTTTTCCGGCACGTTCGTCCAGGGCGAGCCAGAAGTCGCGCAGGGGGCCCGCCTCTTCCGGGAGCGCGAGGAAGGGTTCGTCCAAGAGCTCCTCGAACGCGAGGGTCTTGCGCGCAGCGAACCGATGGTCGTCCCTTAGCGCGACGCAGCGCGGCTCCTCCGCGACGATCTGGACGTTGAACGCGTCCTGACGCGGGATGGGCAGCCACACGAACGCGACGTCCACGTCGCCGGCGCCCAGGCCGGCGGTGGGATCGTCCCAGTCCACCTGCCGGAAGCGGATGCGCCACGTGGGACGGCGTTCGGCGAACCGCTCGCGCATGTCCGCGAGGAGGCCGCGCCCGATGCTCGTGGACATCCCCACGGTGATCAAGGACGCCTCACTCGCCGCGGCGTCGCTGACCGCGCGCTGTGCCCCGTCCCACGCGCGCAGCATCTCGCGGGCCGCGGGCAGCAGCGCCCGTCCCGCCGCGGTCAGCGCGACGCTCCGGCGGTCGCGGTGGAGCAGGCGCACCCTCAGCTGCTCCTCCAGTTGCCGGATCTGCTTGCTCAGCGCCGGCTGCGACACGAACAGCCGCTCGGCGGCGCGGGTGAAGGAGAGCTCCTCGGCGACCGCGACGAAGTACCGGAGGTCCCGGAGGTGCGCGTCCATAGCCGAAGGTAATCACGGCCGGTATTGGACGCGCGACCGCGGCCCGCACGATGATCGTTCCAACATCCGACGGGAGGAACGGCATGACGGTCGCGCTGGTCACCGGGGCGAACCGGGGCATCGGGCGCGAGGTGTGCCGGCAGCTCGCCGCACGCGGCCACCGGGTGCTGCTCGGGGCGCGCTCGGCGGAGGCGGCCGAGCGCGCGGCGGAGGAGACCGGCGCGACGCCCGTCCGGCTGGACGTCACCTCGGCGGCGGACGTCGAGCGCGCCGCGGCCGAGATCGGCGAGCTGGACATCCTGGTCAACAACGCCGCGATCACCTACGACACCTGGCAGCGGGCGTCGAGCGCGGACCTGTCCGTCGTCCGCGCGGCCGCCGAGACCAACCTGTACGGGCCGTGGCGGCTGACGCAGGCCCTCCTGCCCGTGCTGCGGCGCAGCCGGCACGGGCGGATCGTCAACGTCTCCAGCGAGGCCGCCTCGCTCACCAACATGGGCGGCGGCACTCCCGCCTACACCGCCTCGAAAGTCGCTCTCAACGCGCTGACCTGCATGCTCGCCGCCGAACTGCGCGCCGACGGCATCCTCGTCAACGCGGTGTGCCCCGGCTGGGTCGCGACCGGCATGGGCGGCCCGGGCGGCCGTCCCGTCGCCGACGGCGCGGCCGGCGTGGTGTGGGCCGCGACCCTGCCCGACGACGGGCCGACCGGAGGCTTCTTCCGCGACGGCCGCCCCCTCCCCTGGTGAAAGGACCCTTGATGATCCTCGTGACCGGTGCCACCGGAAACGTCGGCTCCGAGCTGGTCGACGTCCTCGCCTCGTCCGGCGAACCGGTGCGCGCCCTCGTGCGCAGGGCTCCGGCGTCCCCGCGCGACGGCGTCGAGTACGTCACCGGCGACCTCGACGACCCCGCGTCCCTGGCCGACGCGCTGGACGGAGCCGCCGGCGCCTTCCTGCTGCCCGGCTACCGCGACATGCCGGGCGTCCTCTCCGAGGCCCGCCGCGCCGGCGTCGGGCGGGTCGTCCAGCTCTCGGGCGGTTCGGCGGGCAGCGGGGACATGACCAACGCCGTCAGCCGCTACATGATCAACACTGAGCGCGCGGTGCGCGACTCCGGCCTCCCGTGGACGATCCTGCGCCCGACCGCGTTCATGTCCAACGCGTTCCGCTGGCTTCCGCAGCTCAGCGCGGGCGACACGC
The DNA here is from genome assembly GCF_040674655.1 of Actinomadura sp. NPDC049753. Taxonomy (NCBI): domain Bacteria; kingdom Bacillati; phylum Actinomycetota; class Actinomycetes; order Streptosporangiales; family Thermomonosporaceae; genus Actinomadura; species Actinomadura sp. NPDC049753. Next base: position 40,425 of record NZ_JBFARL010000045.1, read on the forward strand.
TGCGGCTGCCGTTCGCGGGCGTGCGCACCGCCGCGGTGGACCCGCGCGACATCGCCGCCGTCGCCGCGAAGGCCCTGCTGGAGGACGGCCACGAGGGACAGATCTACTTTCCCACCGGCCCGGAGTCCCTCCTGCCCGCCGAGCAGGTCGCCGTCCTCGGCGAGGTCCTCGGCCGGAACCTGCGCTTCGAGCCCCAGCCGGACGACGAGGCCCGCGCCGAGATGAGCGGGCAGATGCCGGTGGAGTACGTCGACGCCTTCTTCGACTTCTACGTCAACGGCTCACTGGACGAGTCGGTCGTCCGCTCGACCGTCCAGGACGTCACGGGCGTTCCGCCCCGGACCTTCCGCCGATGGGCCGAGGCGCACGCCACCGCCTTCGCGTGATCCCGACCCCTACTGCGCCGGGCAGGTCGTGCCGGGCGGGGGGAGGGTGAGGGTGGTCAGGTAGGCGTCGATCGCGTCCTGCATGCAGGGGCCGCGGCCGTAGCTGCCGTGGCCCGCGCCCGCGTAGGTGAGCAGGCGTCCCGTGGGGCCGAGCTGCCGCGCGACGTTCTGGGCCCAGGAGTAGGGCGTGGCGGGGTCGTGGACGGCGTTGGCCAGCAGGATCGGCGCGCTGCCGCGGACGCGCAGGCGGTGCTGCGGGTTGCGGACGGGCTGCGGCCAGCCGAGGCAGGCGGAGATCGCCATGACGGGACGCGCGAACGTCATGTCGGGGGCGACCTTCTCCGTGCGCCGCATGAGCCTCGCGTACTCGCCGTAGTCGCGCACGGGCAGGCTCCAGTCGGAGCAGAACTGCGCGGTGAAGGGGTCGGTGGCGGTCTCCTCCGCCTTCGGCGCGGCCGCCTGGCGCGAGCCGGTCCGGAGGGGCGGGGCCGCGTCCAGCGCGGCCAGTTTCGACGCCAGCTCCGCCCAGTCGGGGCCGTAGAAGCTCTTGTAGGCCACCAGCACGAGACCGAACTCCGGCAGCGCGGCGCCCGGTGACGAGGGGTCGGGCAGCTCCCCGCGGGCGGCGCGGGCGCGCAGGTCACGCCAGACGGCCCGGACGTCCTTACCGTGCAGGGCGCACTCCTGGCTGCGCTCGCACCAGGCGACGAACTGGTCGAACGAGTCTTGGGCGGCGGCCAGCTCGGACGTGAGGAAGCGCCGGGCGTCGGGGACGCTGTGGTCGTCCACGCTCTCCAGCACCATCGCCCGGACGCGCCGCGGGAACGTCTCGGCGTACATCTCGCCCAGCAGGGTGCCGTAGGAGCTGCCGTGGAAGGTCAGCTTCGACTCGCCCAGGGCGGCGCGGATCGCGTCCACGTCCCGGACGGTGCTGAGGGTGTCGGCGTGGTCGTAGAGCGGGCCGGTGCGGGCGCGGCAGTCGGCCCGCAGGCGCGCGTTGTGGTCGAGGGTCGCCCGGAACTGCGCCGCGCTTTCGATCACCGGCGAGGGGGCGGCCCGGAGCAGGTCGGCCGAGCACGTCACCGGATGGCTGGCGCCGATGCCGCGCGGGTCGAAGCTGACGATGTCGAAGCGCCGGCGCAGTTCGTCGCTGAACCGGTCGATCCCGCCCTTGAGCCTGGTGACGCGCTGGACGCCGGAGTCGCCGGGACCGCCGGGACCGAACACGAGCGTGCCGACGCGCGCGTCCGGGTCGAGGGCCTTTCGGCGCGCGATGGCGAGGCCGAACGCGGGGCCGTCCGGCCGCGACCAGTCGATCGGCAGCCGCAGGGTCGCGCACTCGGCCTTGCCGTCGTCGCCGCACGCGCGCCAGTCGACGGACGACGCCGAGCGCGGCGCGGGCGAGGCGGGCGAGGCGGGTGAAGCGGGCGAGGCGGGCGAGGCGGGCGAAGCGGTGGCGGGTGCCGCGACGCCGGCCAGCGCCACGGCTCCTGCCGCGGCCGCGCCCAGGAGGGCGAGCCTGTTTCCGCGCAGCATGGAAGTCCTTCCGGTGGGGGACGTCAGAGGCCCGCGTCCTCGGAGGCGGGCGACGGTCCCCGGCCCGGCCGTGGCCGGGGACCGCTGACGATCAAGCTAGGGCGGTCCCCCGCACCGGAACAGGGTGATCAGGGGCGATTCAGGGTGGTTTCAGGGTCCACTCAGGGTTCGGGCCGGCCAGACCGAAGCGCTCCGCTCCTTGTCAGAAATTGCCCTTAAATACCAACAGAAACCGCACTTATCGACAATTCAAGAGGCAGAAAACGAGTCGTGTGACTCAGCGCCCTTCGAGCTCTCCGTTCCGGATGGCGGCCAGAAGGGCTTTCCACTGGGCGGGGTCGAGCGTGAGGAAGCCGGCGGAGGTGTCGCGCGAATCGCGGACCAGCACGGCGGGGCCGGCCGCCGCCACCTCGACGCATTCCTGACCCCCGCCGCTGGCGCTGCTCTTCCGCCAGCTCACCGCCGCTCCCCGATCCGACCGGTACACCATCCAGCAACCCTCCATCCATTGCCGGGCGGGTGCCGTCTCGCCAACCGATCGGACAAGAACACCCGCCAGGCGAGCGCCAGCAGGGCACGACAAACCACGACCTTGTGGAAAATTTCCCGATCACGAGTGTAAACGGTTCTAGTTATCCCGCCTACAAGGGAACACAAGATCACCCTGCGTGTTATGACGGCCACTCGCCTTGTCGGTGTCCGATGCGGCTGTCACCTCCGTCGCGTGGTCGGGTTGCGGTCGGGGAATCAGGCCATGAGGTCTTCGGCGGCCTGCCGCAGCAGCGCGATCGACTCGTCCGCCGACAGGGCCTGCTCCAGCAGGAGCTCGAAGGTGTCGCGGTACTCGGTGATCCGTTCGTCCTCGCCGGTGATCATCACGCTGGCGCCCGGCCGCGCCTCCAGCCAGAGGACGTCGTCGAGGTCGCCGTCGAACTCCAGGAGGCTGAACGGCCCGTCCAGCCCGAGGTGCGCGCCCGCCTTGAACGGGATGATCCTCACGGTGAGCAGGTCGTCGCGCTCGCACGCGTCCGCGATGTGGTTGAGCTGGGCGGGCATGATCGCCGGGTCGCTCTTGATGCCGACGTGCCGGCGGATGACGGCCTCGTCGATGATGTAGTGCTGGCGCGGCGGGTTCTGCCGCTTGGCGAACTCCTGCTGGCGCTGGATGCGCAACTTCGCCGCCAGCACCCGCGCCTGCTCGGAGATCTTGCCGGTGGACAGGACCTCGGCGTACTCGGCCGTCTGGATCAGCCCCGGGATGACGGTCCCGTGGAACTGCCGGATGAACGCCGCGCCGGCGGAGTACCCGACATAGGAGAGAAAGCTCGGGTCCAGATCTCCGCGGTAGGCGTTCCACCAGGCGGGCTCCCGCGCGCCGCGGGCGAGTGCCTGCAACCGCTCCTGGCGCCCCTCGGAGGTGACGTCGTAAACCGCGAGCAACGCCTGAAGATCGGTGCGGGTGATGGCGTTCTTGCCGCCCTCCACCCGGATGAGCTTGGACGGAGACCACTCAAGCTGCCGCGCCACCTGCTCCTGCGTCAGCTTCTTCTCTTTGCGCAGGCGGACGAGCTCGGTGCGCAGCAGCGCACTCTGGACTACGGGGCCCTGGTCACTGACCATTGGTTCGCTCACTCTGAGTAGTGCATGCCACCCAACTGGATGCTACATGGCAGACGGGGACCTGGCATCCCACTCCCCGACACGACGCTACATGTCCCGGACATCTGATCTTCGCTCCGCCCACCAGACCCCGCCATATCGCCCAAAACTCGCGTCGGTAGCTTCCAGAGTGCTGCATACCGTCGGACTCTGTTGTAATGTGCTACATAGCAGATTAGCAGACGACGTCATGCAACAAGACGTGATGCCACATCCGAGCGCGGATGAGGTTGAACACAGGGTGAGGTCCCGGCGGGGAACGGCGAAGCCGGGCCGGGGCCGACCGCAGGCGGAGACGGGCCGGCCGCGAGCGGGTACGACGAAGAGGCCGAACGCGCCACACGGGGAGGCCGCAAAGGGGAGACCAGACTCCGGCGACGCCAGAGGGCGGAACCGGGCGAGGAACATCAGAAGAAGGCACTGCCAGCGAAGGCAACAGAGTCGCCCGCCGCTTCCCGCCGATCAACGGTTTGGCAGCCACGACGATCGGAGGGAGAGCGGAGAGCGACTCCCGGGGCCGCACGAGACGGCCGGCCGACCGCGCACATCCTCTGCGAAAGCGCAGGAAGATCCGCGCTGACCTGCCAAAACGTCTCTGCGGACTCATCTAGTCTAACCGCGACCACGCGGTGCGGACCATAGGTGATGTGACTCCGGTCACCCGCGGGCCATACCGGTCCTACCCGGCGCCCGGCGGATTCCGGAGCCGCGATTCGAGGCATGGGGTCCCTGACATGTCCAGACAGCACGTACCGTCCCCCACCTCCGCCGTCCACCCCACGAGTCCGGCGGGCTCGTCGCCGCCCGCCCGGCAGGGCGTCGGGCGGGTGAGCCGATGAACGAGCACGCCCGCCACCACGACCCGGACAAGATCGTCCCCAACGAGCTCGTCCCGCGGCAGCGGACCGTCCAGCGGCGGGCCGAGACCGTCCGGCGGCCCGGGTTCTGGCACGGGCTCACCACCGTCGAGCGCGCCGCGTTCCTCGCGCAGGCGCGGGAGGTCGTCCACCCCGTCGGCGCCGTGCTGTGGACCGAGGGCCAGGACGCCGACCACACCCTCGTGATCAAGTCCGGCTCGGTGCGGATCTCCGTGGAGCGGGACGGCCGCGAGCGCTTCGTCGCCTTCCGCGGGCCCGGCGACATCATCGGCGAGCGCGCCGCCCTGCTGCTGCGCCGCCGCTCGGCGACCGTCGTCGCCATGGACGCGCTCCACGTCCTGTGCCTGACCACGCAGGAGTTCGTGGCCTACCTGAGCGACCACCCGCACGTGGTGGCCGGCGAGCAGGTCACCGGTCTCCCTGTCGAAGACGAGCTCCGACCGCGACCGGTACTCCCCCTGCTCCTGCCGAGGCGCGCCGTACTCCCCGTCC